>DKOD01000143.1:0-5103 GCA_002469865.1 Alphaproteobacteria bacterium UBA7371
GTGAATGGTGGAAAGAATGCCCCTATTCATGGGCACCAGATGTGGCGTGAAGGTGAAAGAAACTTCAGCATTTTTGGCCATCAATCCTTGGGCTATTTCGGGGGTATGACGATGCGCTCCCACGCCATAGGCGGCAAATCCCTCATTAACTTCGTTGAACAACAGGTGGTCCTTTAACGAACGACCTGCACCAGAAACCCCCGATTTGGCATCAATCACAACATGCTCCCGACCAATGAGGTCATGGGCCAAAAGTGGCAAAAGTGGGATTTGCACCGATGTTGGATAACAGCCAGGGTTGGCCACAAGACGCGCATCCTTTACAGCCCCTCGCGCCCATTCTGAAAGGCCGTACACAGCCTCTTTTTGCAGTTCTTTCGCCTGATGCTCCAAGCCATACCACTTGGCATAAGTCTCGGTATTGGCAAGCCTAAAATCCGCCGACAGGTCAACCACACGGACCTTATCAATGATTTTTGTCACCACTTCTTGGGTGGTGCCATGGGGCAATGCACAAAACACCAAATCAGCCATGGCCACATCAATATCGACAATGCGTTGCAGACGCAGGTTGGGATAAAGGGCCCCAAGGCCGCCATGAACCTGATCCATCAGCTCACCGGCGCGGCGGTCTGCAGACACAGCAACAACGTCAACATCATCATGCAGCGCAAGCAAGCGCAGCAATTCTGCACCTGTGTAGCCACTACCCCCAAACACAATTACTCTTAATTTGGCCATCTGTTTTGCCTTTAAGCCGCTTGTCCTAACTCTTGCTCTGACCACAGCTTGGCCCATTTTGGCAACCAAGACACGCAACCAAACCCGTGAGAGCGCTATGCCGACATTGATGATGTTGATGTTGCTTTTGCTTGCCATGCCTGCCCAAGGGGCAAATGTGCAGGTGATGGCAGATAATTTGGAAAACCCGTGGGCGCTTGCCTTCATGCCCAATGGTGGTTTTTTGGTGTCCGAACGCATTGGGCGACTCAGCTGCTATGATCGTCAGGGCAACAAACAAACATTGGAAGGCCTGCCTGATATCAGGGTTCGCGGCCAAGGCGGTCTTTTGGATGTGATCACAGCCAAGGATTTTGCCCAAACCAAACGCATTTATTTTACCTATTCAGAACCCGTTGGTCAGTTAGGTCGGACCGCCTTGGCGGTTGCAAAACTAGATTGTGGGGCTGGGATGCTGCGCGATGTAACAAAGCTTTATGCCCAAGAAGAGGCATCTGGCTCAAATGTTCATTTCGGTAGCCGTGTGGTGGAGCGTGATAATGGCGAATTGTTGGTCACCATTGGTGACCGTGGGCAGCGCCATTTGGCCCAAGACCCTCAACGCAGTGAGGGTAAGATTATGCTTATTAACCCCAAAAGCCAAAAAGCTCGGGTTTGGAGCATGGGCCACAGAAATCCCCAGGGGGCTGGCCTTGACCTGGAAGGAAAGCTTGTTGCTGGGGAACATGGTCCGCAAGGCGGTGACGAGGTCAATCGGCCCAAAGATGGTGGTAATTATGGCTGGCCTCTGGTGACCTATGGTGAAGAATATGGCGGCGGCCGCATTGGTATCGGGGATGCAGCAGAGGGGCTTGAACAGCCGATGTTCCATTGGACACCTTCCATCGCCCCTTCAGGTCTTATGATTTATTCAGGCAAAATGTTCCCCCAATGGCGGGGGCATTTGTTCACTGGTTCGTTGAAATATGATTACATCTCCAAGCTCACCCCCCAAGGCACAAATTATGGGGAAGAAATGCGCTTGTTTGAAGGGGAATATATTCGTATTCGCGACATCAGGGAGGCCCCAGATGGCAGCATCTGGTTCATTGCCGAAGGTGAGGGTCGTATTTACCGATGGGCCAAAGATAATTGATCTTTACGCGGCATGGTTGGAGGACAAATCACAAAGTTCCGGATGGCCTTGGCAGCAATCCTCAGTAAGAAAGGTCAAAAGCATACGGACCGTTTGAGGCCTTAATTCATGGACCACATGGCGGCCCTGTTTTGAAGATTGCACGAGACCTGCATCAGCCAGTTCATGCATGTGGAACACCAAATTTGATTGGGAGAGACCGGTGGCCTCGGCCAAGGCACCTGCCCCCACACCATGGCTCCCCGCATCCAGGAGCTTTCGAAAAATTTTTAGCCGGTGTTCGTTGGCCAATGCAGCCAGAATGGACAATGCCCCCTGATCTTCAAGACGCTCCATGACGCTACCCCCAATATTTTTTTTCGTTTGTTCCTTGCTATCCCAAGCAGGCAAAAGGCCACAAGATAGGCGTGGCTTTTAAGTTGGTTTAGGCATGAGCGGCTTTTTTTCGTTCAAATTGCACCAACAGCACAAGCGCCAGACCTGCAATCAATAATGGCGGCAGCATTGCATAATTGACCAAGCCCCAACCAGAAACCGCATCCCCACCAGAACAATTCATAAGCCCACCGGATGCCAGTGAGGCCACGGTCACAAGCCCAAAAACAGCAAAATCATTAAACCCTTGAATACGCCCACGTTCTTCTGGCGCATGGGCCGAGGCAAGCATGGCGGTGGCGCCGATAAACCCAAAATTCCAACCGAGGCCCAGAAGAATTGTTGAAAGAAAAAAGTAATGAAGCTCCACCCCAACAAGGGCTGCACCCCCAGAACCCATCAACAACAAAAGCCCAAGACCGACCACTTTTTCAACGCCAAATTTGGCGATCAAATGACCCGTGAAAAAACTTGGTATATACATGGCAAGGACATGTGCGGAGACCACATCGGCCGCATCCAAGGTCTCAAAACCACATCCAACGACCGCCAGAGGTGTGGAGGTCATCACCAAATTCATCAGGGCATAAGAAACCATGGCGCATAAAATGGCCATCAAAATACGTGGCTCTTTGAGCATTTGTTTCAAACGACGCCCATCACCACCAACGGGGTTTTTTGGTGGGGTGGGAATTTTGAGAAAGAAAAACATGGATGCTGCAAGAATGTTCACAAGCGAAACCACAAGATAGGCCCCAGCAAATGGTATCGGGGCCAACAAATCCATAAAGTTTTTGACTATTTGCGGCCCTATAATCGCCGCCAGCAAGCCCCCAGCCAGCACCAACGAGATGGCCTTAGGCTTAAAGTTTGGGCTTGCAGTATCAGCGGCAGCAAAACGGTAAAAAACATGGGCTGACATGTAAATACCGGTGAAAAAACAACCCAACAACATCAGGGCAAAAGAAGATTGCATCAAGGCCATCATGACGGTTGCAGAGCCAAGCGCGCCACCGCCCGCCCCAATCAAAAAACCCGCACGTCGACCATGGGCCTGCATGATTCGCGCCAAGGGTTGGGCCGCCAACATGGAGCCGCCAACGATCATGGATATGGGCAAAGTGGCCAAGCACGGATTGGGGGCAAGCATTTGGCCGGCAAGGCCACCCAAAACAAAATTCACAGGTAATTGCGCACCAAGAACAGCCTGAGCCATGGACAGGATCAACGTGTTCCTGCGTGCTAAGCGATTATCGACCATGCCGTCCATAAATAACCCTTCAGTCGAAACAAACTGTTAGAGATTGGCCCCAGCCGGAAGGCAATGCAAGGCGAAAGAAATTTTTTATGAAATCAACCAGAAAACATGCAAAACCGATCAAACTTAATGCACCAATGCCACAAGATGCAGAAAGGACAAAAACATGGCTGGTATTTCCCAAATCCTTGTAGGCATTTTTGTGCTATTTGGCAGATTATTTGGCCTGACCCAGTCTGCAAATGCCGCATCTTGGACCGTGGAAACCCATGGAGGCATAGCCTACCCAACGTTTGCCTACGAACCTGTTGATGCCGATGATGATTGTGTTTCAAAGGAATTGTATATTTCCTTGCCTGAAAATTTGAACATCCAATTCAATGGAGGCATTGAGGTAAGATTTGGAACAAATATTGTAAGCTTGAAGGTAACAGACGCATATAGTGAAGATGGTAATCAAGATCTTGTTTTGACCGGCGAAAACATGGTTTCTCATATGGTTGAGGCAAATTATTACCTGTTGTTGCCAGACAATCGCGCCGGCGTGGGTATCCCCCTAAAGGGATTTCAAGAAGCGTTCACCAAAGCCTGTCGTTAAGACGCCCCGGTTGACAGCCTCAAAACCGACCATACCGACAAGACAACCACAGCCAGCAAACAACCAGCCATGCACAAATTAATAATCCTTTGGGTGCGCGCCGGTAGGTTTAATTCATTCAGCTTGACCCCGGCATATAGCCAGATCAGATGCAATGGCAGCCAGATGATGTTCATAATGAGCAACTTCAGGCCTGTTTCCACAGCAAAACTCTCAGGGTAAAAGGCAAAGCTGGTAAATAAGGTGGTGTTCACCGCATAGGCTTTAGGGTTGATAAATTGCAGCATCATACCGGCCACAAAGCCGGGTGCGGATGTCTGAATAAATGCGATTTTTGCACCCGACAGCGCGATACGCAATGCGAGATAGCCCAAATAGCCGGCGGAGGCGAAAAGCAAAACAATGCGCACCACAGGCTCAGTCAGGATGATCGCCGCCAAACCTGTGAACACCAAAATGCTGACCAAATTGGTGCCAACGCATAGGCCCGCCACATAAAACAGCCCCTGCCGCCAGCCAAATGCTGCACCAACCCCAGCGGCGGATAATACCCCAGGTCCAGGCGTGATAATCAACAAAAAAACCGCGGCAGCAAACGCAAACATGAGGGAATCCAACAGCTGAACATAGGAAGGAAGCTTATGGTTGATAGGACAAACCTGAGTCCAGGACCTTAACAAAAGTAAAAAAGGGAGTGGCCCATTCAATATCAATGGGTGACGCACCTTACAAAATCAACAAGAAACAATTTTGTCAGGAAACCATTGGCCAGTCGCACCGGTATGAACTTATTGCGATCAATACCATTGGCGCGGGAACATGGCGCCGATATCCTCGTTCTTATAGCCTCTCGATCGGAATCTTATATATTGGGCGTTGATACCAACATCCTTGATTCTTCCGCAAAAGAATAGCCCGCAATTTCTTGCAAGCCATTGTTTTTTTGTATTTTCTGTAAATACAGAATTAACGCTTGGAGAACTGGAAGCTCCGACG
>DKOD01000143.1:5435-6201 GCA_002469865.1 Alphaproteobacteria bacterium UBA7371
GCCTTGGCGCGGCCGTATTTTTTACGTTCCACGGTACGTGCGTCACGGGTAAGGAAGCCTTGTTTTTTCAATGCTGGACGCAATTCAGGCTCAAACAGCGTAAGTGCTTTAGAAATACCATGGCGAACAGCGCCAGCTTGACCAGAGAGGCCACCACCAACGACGGTGCAATAAACATCAAACTGACCTTCCCGGTCGGTGAGCTTGAACGGCTGATTGATGATCATGCGAAGAACGGGACGTGCAAAATAAACATCCTGATCTCGGCCATTTACTTGAATGCGGCCAGAACCTGGCTTAATCCAAACACGTGCAATCGCGTCTTTACGCTTACCAGTGGCGTAAGAACGTCCATGCTCATCAACAACACGTTCGTGAACAACAACAACATTTTCCTCGACCGTTTCGCCAGCGCCAAGCTCTGCCAGGTCTTCAAGTGTGCGGGTTTCGGTCGCCATTATGCAATCCTCGAATTTTTGGAGTTAAGGGTGCCAACATCCAGCATTTCTGGTTGTTGGGCTTCATGGGGATGCTCCATGCCAGCATAAACGCGCAAGTTGGAAAGCTGACGACGTGTCAACGGACCACCGGGCATCATACGCTGCACAGCTTTCATCAAAACACGTTCTGGATGATCTCCATCGAGAAGCTTGTCTGCCGTGCGGGACTTGATGCCGCCGGGAAAGCCTGTGTGCCAATAATAGGTTTTCTGGGTTCTTTTGTTGCCAGTGAAGCGAAGTTTTTCTGCATTCACAACGATGACATT
>DKOD01000141.1 GCA_002469865.1 Alphaproteobacteria bacterium UBA7371
TATCTGATTGCCACCCCCATCGGCAATCTTGGCGATGTCACGCTTAGGGCAATCGAGATATTACGTGGGCTCGATGTCCTTTATTGCGAGGATAGTCGGGTAACCAAAAGATTGTTGGAGGCCCATGATATTCGCCTTCCCTTGGCGCGTTATGATGACCATGCCGGGGACAAAGAACGCGAAGAAATCGCCAGAAGAATCGAACAGGGGCAAGCCGTGGGCCTCTGTTCCGATGCCGGCACCCCGGTGATTGCTGATCCTGGTTTTAAATTGGTCCGCCATTTGCGGGCGCGCAATCAACTGGTCACTGGCGTTCCTGGACCCAATGCCGCCATCCACGCATTGGCGCTTTCCGGCCTGCCGAGCGATGCTTTTTTGTTTGCCGGTTTTGCACCCAACAGAACAGGCGCCAGGAAAAACAGCTTGGCTGTGTATCGAGAATTAAAGGCCACACTTATTTTTTATGAGGCGCCCCATCGGCTTGTGGAATCTTTGCAAGATATGGGCGACATGCTTCCAGGCAGAATGATGGCCGTGGCTAGGGAATTAACCAAAACCTTTGAAGAATGTCGGGTCGCAACGGCAGAGGAATTGGTCGCCCATTACTTAAAACATCCACCTCGGGGTGAATGTGTGGTGCTGTTGGGCCCACCCGATTTGGGGGCCCTCCGCTGGGATGAGGCGCGTCTTGTCCGGGCCATTGAAGAGGATCAGGGCCAGTCAAAACCTAGGGCTTTGGCGCGGGATTTAAGCGGGCCATCGGGATGGCCAAGCACTGAGATTTACAATTTTATGATGGCCAACAAAAGATCATGACCAAAAATGGTGATTTTTTCCTGCCCAATCGGTTAAACTCACCACGACCAAATCACTTGAGAAGGATACGCCTGATGCGGAATAACAAAGTCACATCACTCTTAATCGGGGCAGCTTTTGCGGCGGGCTTATCTTTAGAGGCCCAAGCCTACACCTTTGAGATCCCCGACAGCCTTGTGCCCAATATTGACTTGCCTGACATCAGCAGCATCACCATACCCGGCGAACAACTCGCCAGGGATAAGCTGTTGATGGGCGAGGTTGTCAATGAACTCTATCAAAACCACAAAAAGATTTATGATGGCGTTGTGGTGAATGTCTTTAATGGCCGTGCGGTGGTGGCAGGGCGCATTGCCAAGCAAGCCGACCATGAGGTTATTCGCCGGGTGCTTTCCTCGGTGGAAGGGCTTAGTGAGCGCCATGTCGATGTGGAAATCGGCGAGCCGAGGGATGCAAGAACCATGGCTGCTGATCGAAGCATTGCCACCACCATCGAAACCCTTTTTTTTGGTGATAGCGACGTCCGGGTGCTGAATTATTCGATAATTGCTTATGGTGGTGTCGTCTATATTATCGGTGATTCCCTGACCAAGCGCGAATATGACCGGGCCATTGAGGTGGCCAGCCGGGTCAATGGCGTGCGCCAGGTGGTGGATCATATTCGTGTGGGGCAAGCTGGTCAGTGAGTGGGGATGTCATCGCTGACCTAAACCAGCGTTTGGTTGCCTTTGGCCAGGGTGAGGATCATGGCGATCTTTTCAACCTGCTGATGGCAGCCATGGACCCAGCAGGGGATCCCTTCAACAGCCCGGCAACACGGGAACATATGAATGGTATTTCCATTGACCTAAAGCTGAAGAGCCATCGTCATGGCCCCGTGCTGGGGCTGGCCCAGGTCATGGCCCAACATTTTGATGGCAACCGCATGGAACGGGGTCAGGCTGTTACGCTGCATGATGCCATGTCCAGCGGTGGTGGTCATCCCGATTTGCTGAATTTCCTGGCCCTGATCCTGGCGCGGCAATCTGGGCTTGATGCCCTGGCGGTGGACTTTTTTGGCGCCCATCTTCTTCACCTTGTCTATGGCGATGAGCAGGCATTGATCGATCCCGGTCAGATGTTTGCCATTTTGGAGCCGGGGGATTTGCGGGCCTTATATCAAAACCTGACCGGCGATGACCGGGAGGTGACAGAAGCCGATATCGTGGTGGTTGATGACCGCGTGATGTTTGTTCATGTGCTGCGCCTGGCCAAGAATAGGGCCATGAAGCAAGGCGAAGAACAATGGGCCATGCAGCTTTTGGAACGTATGTGCTTGGTGATGCCTGAATCGCAGGATATGCAATTGGAACGAGGTTTGGCGGCAGGCAAATCAGGGCAGATTTCTCGGGCTATCCTTCAAATCACTGGTCTTGTTGAACAAAGTGATGACCGCCATATCATTGAAGAGGGTAGGCTTGCCCTGCAACGTTTGCGCAACATGCTCAATTAACATGTTAGGGTATTTTTGATGAAGATTGCCGTCCAAATGGACCCGGTTATGGCTGTGGATCCTCATGCTGATTCCACCTATGCGCTCATGCGTGAAGCCAGCAAACGTGGTTATGAGCTGTTTCATTATCAGCCCACATCTTTGTCCCTGCGGGGCAAAAAACTGACCGCCATGGGTGAAGAGGTTGAGATATTATCGGGCAACCCCCATGCCCGTCTGGGGCCACGTCAGAGGCTTGAACTTTCCCAGATGGACGTCTTGTTGCTTCGCCAGGACCCACCCTTTGACATGGCCTACATCACCACCACCCATATGCTGGAACATGTCATGGATGATGTCCTGGTGGTGAATGACCCGATTTGGGTGCGCAATGCCCCAGAAAAATTGCTGGTGATGCATTACCCGGAATTGATGCCAGAAACCCTCGTCACCCGAGACCCACAGGAAATCAGGGCCTTTCGGGAGGAATTTGGAGACATCATCATCAAACCACTTTTTGGCAATGGTGGGGCCGGTGTGTTCAAGCTCACCCGTGAGGACCCAAATTTGGCAAGTTTGTTGGAAATGTTTGCCGAACGCTCAGCCGAACCTTTGATGATCCAGCGTTTTCTACCTGATGTCGCCGCCGGTGACAAAAGGATCATCCTGGCCGATGGTGAGGTGGTTGGCGCCATCAATCGTGTGCCCCAGGCTGGTGAGGCACGTTCGAACATGCATGTGGGCGGAAGGCCAGAAAAAATATCCATGTCATCACGTGATCACGAAATATGCGCTGCCATTGGTCCTATGTTGAAAGAACGCGGCCTGATTTTTGTGGGCATTGATGTGATCGGCAATCACATCACAGAAATCAACGTCACGTCGCCCACAGGGTTGCAGGAACTGGACCGTTTTGATGGCATCAATTCAGCTGGTATTTTGCTTGATGCCATCGAAGCGCGCCTTGCGTCATAATATGCCGAGATGGCAGACTATGGGTGGGTGTTTGCCGAATTGACCTCAAGTTTCGGTCCTTTGCTCAAAAACAATAAGATGCAATATAACCAAAAACGACGCATCAACCCGAAGGATGAAGGCCAGGGATAATTGTCAGGGATAACCCAACATATCATGACCAACGACGATTCCATTTTTGCAGCCTCCGGCAATCTGACGGTTCGCTTGGCGCGTGGCGCAGAAGAAATCACCGCCGCCCAGCGCCTACGCTATGAGGTTTTTTACGAAGAAATGGCCGCCAAGCCCGATGATATGGCAGCCCAATCCCGCCTGGACCGGGACCCTTATGATGATGTTTGTGACCATCTTTTGGTCTTGGATCTGGACCGCAGCGAAGGCCAGGTGGTTGGTACCTACAGGCTTTTGCGCGGCGAGGTTGCAGCACGACATCGGGGTTTTTACTCCACCGACGAATATGATCTTGGGCCCATTTTGGCCCAATCGGAACAACATGGGCTGAAGCTTTTGGAATTGGGCCGCTCTTGTGTCCATGCGGACTACCGCACCAATTTTGTGATTCAACTTTTGTGGCGGGGCATCACCCAATATATTCTTCATCATGACATCGGCGTGCTTTTTGGATGTGCGAGCCTCCATGGCGTGGAACCTGAAAAACTTGCGGTTCCCTTGAGCTTCTTGCACCAAACCTGCTTGGCCCCGGCACCATGGCGGGCCCGGGCGGTGGATGATCGCTTTGCCAAGATGGATATTCTTGACCGGCCCGTGGACATGAAAGAGGCCCTGGCCGAATTGCCACCTTTGATCAAAGGTTATTTGAGGTTAGGCGCGTATATTGGCGATGGCGCTGTGGTTGATCATCAGTTCAACACCACCGACGTGCTGATCATCTTGCTCACGGAAAATATCCCTGAGCGCTACACACAACGTTTTGAGCGGGACGACGACCAAACTTAACCCGTCTCACCCGTCAGGTCATAAGCTGCCAGGGCAGCCAGATGCACCAGGTCCGACACGGTCGCACCCATGGGCGCGATCTGAACTGGTTTTTCCAGACCAACAAGCAACGGACCAATCAAGGTGGCACCGCCCAATTGCTGAAGCATGCGCGCACTGATCGATGCAGAATGAATGGCCGGCATCACCAGCACATTGGCCGCGCCCGATAGCCTTGAAAATGGGTAGGTGCGTTGGGACAGATCGTAATTAAGGGCCACCGATGGGGACATCTCGCCTTCATATTCAAAATCAACACCCCGTTCATCCAACATGGCGACTGCCTCGCGGGTGTGGCGGGCACGCTCACCTTCGGGCTGGCCAAAATTAGAATAGGACAGCATGGCCACCCTTGGCTCAAAACCAAAGCGTCGGGCCACTTCTGCCGACATGATGGCAATATCGGCAAGATCTGAAGCCTTGGGCATTTCGGTGACAAGGGTGTCGGCCACCAGGACGGTGCGCCCCCGGGCGATCACCAAGGTGGCGCCCATGACCTTCATGCCAGGCTTTGGATCAATCACCTTCAGCACGTCATTGATGGCCACGGCGGTGTTTCTGGTGACGCCGGTCACCATGCCGTCGGCTTCACCCTTGGCCACCATGCAGGCTGCAAAAATATTGCGGTCGGTATTCACCAAACGTTGGCAATCGCGCATCAAATGGCCCTGGCGCTGCATGCGCTCATAGAGGAAGTCGGCATATTCTGCCCGCCGTTCAGAAACACGGGCATTGTGGATTTCCACGCCATCCAAATTATCTAGGCCAGCCTTTTCCATGGTTTCGCGGATCAGATGTTCCCGCCCAATCAAAATAGGCGTTCCCAGGCCGCTATTGCGGAAGGACAGGGCGGCACGGATAACTTGCTCTTCCTCGCCCTCGGCAAAAACCATGCGCTTGGGGTTTTTTTGCACCTTATCCATGATCGATTGAAGCGAGGAGACGGTGGGGTCCAAGCGGCCGGACAATTCGGTCCGATAGGCCTCAAAATCCATGATGGGCCGGCGGGCCACACCCGTTTCCATGGCGGCCTTGGCCACGGCCACGGGCACCGTGGAGATGAGGCGCGGGTCAAAGGGCACGGGAATGATGTAATTGGGGCCATATTTTGGCCGCGCACCGGCATAGGCATTAACAACTTCATCGGGCACATCGGCCCGGGCCAATTCAGCGATCGCATGGGCCGCGGCAATCTTCATTTCTTCATTGATGGTGCGCGCCCGAACATCCAAAGCACCCCGGAAAATATAGGGAAAGCCCAAGACGTTATTGACCTGATTGGGGTAGTCCGAGCGTCCGGTGGCAATGATGGCATCGGGGCGAATGGATTTGGCTTCCTCGGGCATGATTTCAGGGACGGGGTTGGCCATGGCAAAAATAATGGGCTGCTCGGCCATGGAGGCAACCATGTCCGGGGTAAGGGCCCCAGCCACGGAGAGGCCCAGGAACACATCGGCACCTTGCAAGGCTTCTTGAAGGTTGCGGGCCTCGGTTTCCACCGCATGGGCAGATTTCCATTGGTTCATGGATTCTTCGCGGCCTTGATAAATGACGCCGGTCCGGTCGCAAAGGATGATGTTTTCATGGGGCACACCCATGGCTTTAATCAATTCCACACAGGCAATGGATGCTGCCCCGGCGCCGTTGGAAACAATTTTGATTTCATTCATCTTCCGGCCGGTCAGATGCACCGCATTGATTAAGCCTGCTGCGGCAATGATGGCGGTGCCATGTTGGTCATCATGAAAGACCGGAATGTCCATGAATTCGCGCAAGCGCTGTTCAATGATAAAGCATTCTGGGCTTTTAATATCTTCCAAATTGATGCCGCCAAAGGACGGCCCAAGAAATTTTACGGCATTGACAAATTCATCGACATCTTTGGTGTCGACTTCCAAATCAATGGAATCCACATCGGCAAAGCGCTTGAACAAAACAGCTTTGCCTTCCATCACAGGCTTAGAGGCCAGGGCACCAAGATCACCAAGTCCTAGGATCGCGGTGCCATTAGAAATCACCGCCACGGTGTTGCCGCGGGTGGTGTAATCATAAGCAGCATCGGGGTTGTCGGCGATGGCTTGGACGGGAACAGCAACGCCTGGTGAATAAGCAAGCGATAGGTCACGTTGGGTGGACATCGGCTTGGTGGGAATGATTTCCAATTTTCCTGGCTTGCCATTGGAATGGAAGCGAAGGGCCTCTTCATCGGTGAATTTGTTATTCTCTGACATGGCGTTTGGCCCTTCCGTTGTTTCCTGCCCTGATGGGGGTTTGATTTGTTATCTATCTTACGTCTTATTTTCACAACTGATGCATCTTGTCCAAGCCACCCCGGACCATGTTACGCCTTAAGACCTAATAACGCGTAACCAACACCCCCCGGCAAGAACAAAATGTCGGTTGATCAGCAAAGGGCTTTGCACCTTATGGCTTCACAACTTGTTGCCAAAACAACACCCATGATGGCCCAATATTTGGCCATAAAGCAGGCCCATGAGGATTGCCTGCTGTTTTACCGCATGGGTGATTTTTATGAATTATTTTTCGACGATGCGGTGGATGCAGCACGCATTCTCGACATTACCCTCACCAAAAGAGGCCAGCATGAAGGCGCCCCCATCCCCATGGCTGGGGTGCCGGTCCATGCGGCTGAATCCTACCTTCATCGCCTGATCGCCACCGGCCGTCGG
>DKOD01000058.1 GCA_002469865.1 Alphaproteobacteria bacterium UBA7371
GCAAGCCCGTGAGTTGGTTGCTGCAGGACGTGGTGAAGAGCTTATGGGTTTTGAAGAATTTTTATATTGCCAGACCGGTAAGCCTACCGCACATGCGATCTTGGGAAATTATGAAGATGATGGGCTTTATGACACAGTAGCGATGCTTTCCCGTTATCCAAAGCCAAGTTTGGTGATCGGCGGCACGGCCGATGACATTATGCCACATATTGACACGTTATTCGCACCTGCAGCAGGAGATTTGGCACGGGTGGAAATGATCGAAGATGCAGATCACTCTTTTCTCGATTTTTTTGCTGAAGATGCAGCGGATTTATCGTCGGACTATTTGGATCAACCCTAACATAGGGGAAGGGGTATACAATGCACGGATGGCTTCTCAACAAAACCGATGCAGGAGAGATCACATCACATCTTGGTGATGTGGATGAAACGCAACTGCCCGAAGGTGAAGTCACCTTTGCCGTAAGCCATTCCACCATCAATTATAAAGATGGTTTGGCATTTACCGGTCGTATGCCCGTGGTACGTTCCTACCCCATGGTGCCCGGTACTGATGGCGTGGGCGTGATCACGCAATCTCAAGACGAGGACCAAAAGATAGGCGATCACGTGATCATCAATGGATGGGGCCTAGGTGAAACCCGCTGGGGTTGTTTGGCGGAAAAAGCACGGGTGGCGTCACACATGACCATTCCCCTGCCTGACGGTGTCACCCCATTGGAAGCCATGACGGTGGGCACCGCTGGCTATACGGCAATGTTGTGTGTGCAACGCCTATTGCGCCATGGCCTTATGCCTTCCGATGGGCCCATCGCTGTAACTGGCGCTTCCGGTGGTGTTGGTTCGTTTGCATTGATGTTTTTAAGCAGCCTTGGTTTTGAGGCGGTGGCCATCACCGGCAAATTGACCGAAGAAGAATACCTCAAATCATTGGGGGCAAGTGATGTTCGTGACCGGGAAGATTTTGGCGGAAAATTTAAGCCCCTAGAAAGGGAAACCTGGGCAGGTGGCATAGATTCTGTGGGTTCTAGCACCTTGGCCCACTTACTTGCAGCAACCAAGTCCGATGGTTGTGTTGCTGCCTGTGGGAATGCCCGTGGTTCGGATCTTTCAACCACGGTGTTCCCATTTATTCTGAGGGGCATCACCCTGGCGGGCATAGATTCGGCGATGATTGACCGAAGCCGACGGTTGGAAGCTTGGGCAGGAATTGCCAAACATCTTGATCGCAAAAAACTTGCACTTATCGGTTCCGAAATTGTGAAGCTTGAAGGGGCAAAAGATAAAGCCCACCAAATTCTTGATGGCAGCCTGCGTGGTCGTGTTGTGGTGGAAATCAACGGTTAAGAGGCACGAGGCTTTCCAACCACATATCAAGGCAATGGTCCCAGGAATATTGGGACGCGTGGGCGATTGCTTTTTCCCGCTTGATCAACATGGCTTGGTCGACGGCCTTATGCAGATCATGATCCAGACAGGCCGCATCGCTGTCACCGACAACATCGATGGGGCCAGGGACTGGATAAGCGGCAACCGGTGCGCCACAGGCCATGGCTTCCAGCATCACAAGACCAAAAGTGTCTGTTTTTGAGGGAAAGACAAAAACCTTGGCTGATCTGTAATAAATGGCCAGTTCTTCCCCAGACTTATACCCGGCAAATTCTACGCCAGGGTATTTTTTGGATAATTCCTCGCGGGCAGGGCCATCCCCCACCACAATTTTTCGGCCAGGAAGAGGAGTTTCGAGAAATGCCGCAACATTTTTTTCCACGGCAACACGGCCAACATAAAGAAAGATGGGGTTGTGGTCAGCATCGGGCAAGCGCGGTCCATCGGCCTTGAAAATAGTGGTATCGACACCCCTGGTCCAAGGCTTTGCATTGTCAAAACCATGGTTCATCAATTCTCGTTGAATGGAGGGGGTGGGAACCAGCACGGCCTTACTTTCTTGATGAAACCAACGCAGGAAGCGATAGGTTGCGCGCTCAGGCACAGGCAATCTTTGGGATAAATATTCAGGAAATCTTGTATGAAACGAGCTGGTGAACCTTTTGCCCCTGGTGACACAAGCCATCCGGGTCCAAAGGCCCACGGGTCCCTCGGTGGCAATATGCACATGGCCAAGATTTGGATCACGTAAAGCTTCATGGATGGTTTGCACAGGCCATAATGCTAAGCGTATCTCAGGGTAGGTTGGGCAGGGTATCGAGGTATGACCATCTGGTGACACCACGTCGACTTGAATTCCTCGGTCTTTCGCAAGTGCGATGATTGTTTTCCAAGTGCGCACAACGCCATTTATTTGGGGTTCCCAGGCATCGGTGGCCAAGAGTATTTTTTGTTGTGCAACCATGCTGGTTATGCGGCCTGTGAGACCTTGCCACCATCAGAAACGAGCATCAGGTTGGGGCGCTCCTCAAACCAATGGAGAAGCTCAAAGTTGCCATGCTGGTCTTCCACCAATGCGGTGCAGCTTTCCACCCAATCACCATCATTCATGTAGGTGATGCCATCGACATCCCTGATGGCGGCTTTATGGATATGCCCAGCTATGCAACCATCCAGCCCACGTCTTCTGGCCTCACCAGCAACGGCACTTTCAAAATCATCAATGAATTTGACAGCATTTTTAACCTTGTTTTTAAGGTATGCAGATAATGACCAATATTCAAAACCCAAACGACGACGTATGGAGGCCAAAAGGGTGTTTGCACCCAAGGCAATTGCATAGGCCCAATCCCCAAGATGGGCGAGCCATTTGGCATGGCGAATGACACCATCAAAGGCATCGCCATGGATCACAAGAAACTTTTTACCATTTGCCGATACAAATTCATCGTCCAACCGCAACTCAATACCACCAAAATGCGTGCCAATATAATCACGGGCAAATTCATCATGATTGCCAGGAACAAAGATGACCTTGGTACCTTTTCGTGCCTTACGAAGAATTTTTTGAATGACGTCGTTATGTGATTGCGGCCAATACCAGCTTTTCTTAAGGCGCCAGCCGTCAACGATATCACCAACCAAATAAAGTGTGTCGGATTCCGTATGTTTGAGAAAATCCAACAGCGCGTCCGCTTTGCATCCGCGGGTTCCCAGATGCACATCGGAAATGAAAATTGTTCGGTAATGCCTGGTTTCTGGATCGGTACTCATGATTCTCAACTTTGGCTGTCTATACCCTAGTGCTAAACCGTCTGGGTTGGATTGCAAGGTTTTTCGCTCAGGCCAAAAAATTCTTTGGCTTGGGCAACATCTTTGCCCATTTGTTGGGACAATTCATTGATGTCACCAAAGCGCTTTTCCGCCCTTAGAAAATGTTCAAATTTGAAGGTAAGGCGTTGTTGGTAAATATCACGACCCCCTTCCAGCAAATGCACCTCAAGCAAGGGCATAAAATCATCATCAATTGTTGGTTTGACGCCAATATTGGCAATGGCGGGTAGAATATCATCCCCCACAGATGCGTGGCCTGCATACACACCATGTTGGGGAATTAGGTACCCCAAGGTGTGGATGTTGGCTGTTGGGTAACCTAGTTGGCGTGCCAATTTTCGACCTGGAGAAACGTGCCCAGACATTTGGTAGGGCCTGCTTAAAAGAGCCGTTGCCTCTCTCATTTTTCCTTCATGGAGCAATTCTCGTATATGGGTTGATGCATGCTCTATCCCCATCTCATCTCGCTGGGGTTCGATGATGTCCACATTGACGCCATGTTTTTGTGCAATGCGCTTCAAGATATGTGCATTGCCACGCCTCTGATGGCCAAATTGAAAATCATACCCCACGGTGATGGATTTGGCGCCAATGGCACCTAATAATACCCCAACAACAAATTCCTCTGCTTGCATGGATGCAAGATGATGGTCAAAACGCTGGGCAAGGATGTTGTTGATCCCCATGCTTGGCAACAAATTCATTTTGTCACGAAGTGTTGTAAGCCTAAAAGGCTCGCTCTCGACCCCGGCCAGGCGTTGAAAATAGCTTCGTGGATGAGGCTCAAACGTCATCAAAAGCGGTGTGAGTTGGGCATCCTGGCAAACGTCCACACAGCGCGTTAGAAGTGCTTGGTGCCCAAGGTGAAGGCCATCAAAATTACCAACCACCACCCCGAATGGTCGTTCGGCCTTCCTGAGATGATGGTAACACCGCGACAGGCTGGTCATGCTTGGGGTCCTTAAGCTGGCTGGTTTTGCGCAAAGAGATGTTGCAAGGTGCTTCGGCAACACATGTGGGGGAGTATGCGGAAAATGACAAGGTTAGGTTTTTATCCACCAATTGATGCCTATGCTGACGGCATGCTTGATGTGGGGGATGGGCATCAAATCTATTTTGAGCAGTCTGGCAATCCTGAAGGACGTCCTGTCATTTTTCTGCATGGTGGGCCAGGTGGGGGATGCCAGCCCATTCATCGCCAGCAATTTGATCCCAAGCATTATCGGATCATCATAATGGATCAGCGGGGTTGTGGGCGTTCTTTGCCCTATGCCTGTTTGGACGATAACACCACTTGGCATCTTGTGGCCGATATCGAACGTCTTCGCGCTCATTTGAAAATCGATCAATGGATTGTTTTTGGGGGGTCATGGGGGTCCACCTTGTCCCTTGCTTACGCCCAGAGCCATCCTGAAGCTGTGTTGGGTTTGGTGCTAAGGGGCATATTTCTCATGCGGCGTCATGAGCTGTTATGGATGTATCAAGAAGGTGCCAGCCACCTATATCCCGAGGAATATGACAGGTATGTCTCGGTCATACCCTCCCATGAGCAGGGTGATCTGATGTCCGCTTTTTACCGGCGCTTGACAGGGTCAAACGCCGAGGAAGCTTTGCGTGCCGCACGGGCTTGGAGTCGTTGGGAAGGTGCACTTCTCTCTATTGCGCCCAATGAGGCGCGCGCGCAGGAATTTTCAAGCGATGAATTTGCCAAGGCATTTGCGCGTATCGAATGCCACTATTTTGTGCATGGCGGATGGATGCGCGATGATGGTCAATTGCTTAAGGACGTTGGCCGTGTTCGCCATATCCCAGCTTATATTATTCATGGGCGCCATGACGTGGTCACGCCCATGTCCAATGCTTGGGATTTGGCCAAATGCTGGCCAGAGGCACATCTCAAGGTCGTGGAAGATGCCGGTCATGCTTTTGATGAACCTGGCATCCTTCATGAATTGGTTTCGGCCATGGAAGATTTTAAGCGCCTTTAGGGGGCGTTTTTTTAATTGACGTCTTCAGAGCGAAACACATACCGACCATCATCAAAGCCAACAAAATAGTCATCGACTTCTGGATGGTTCACGGGACCAGCTTCGGCATCTGGCAACAAATTCTGTTCAGAAACATATGCTGCATAGGCGGTTTGTTCATTTTCTGCGAGCAGATGATAAAATGGTTGGTCCTTGGAAGGACGCACTTCTTCTGGGATGGACTGCCACCATTCTTCGGTATTTGCAAATTCTGGATCGACATCAACAATCACACCGCGGAATGGGTAGCGACGGTGCCTTACCACATCACCAATTCGATATCTTGCGCTGCGCATGAGCATCTTCATCAAACTCCAAAAACATTAAGCCAATAGCATGTAAGTATTTGTGAGCCTATGCGCAATATGCTTAGGCATCAGGCCAACAACCGATCAATAATGCCAGGATCAAAATCATGGCCAGAGGTAGCTTAAAATACATTCAGCCCATCACAACTTTGACAATCCGATCAAAAGCCTGGCGAGCTTCTGGTGAAGGCTCTTCCCCCGCCAAATGAGGAATGCCGCTGTCCCCGGAGCTGCGCAATTCTGGCATCAAAGGAAGACCACCCAAATAAGCCACGCCATATTCTTCCGCTGCAACACGCGCACCGTCATTGCCAAAGGGGAAGCTTTTTTCTCCGCAGCATGGACAAGCATAATAGGCCATGTTTTCGATAATACCCGTCACAGGAATTCCCACCTGACGGAACATGCCTATGCCGCGCCTCACATCCGCAAGAGCGAGCTCTTGAGGGGTAGAAACAATGATGGCGTCATGAACAACAACACGTTGGGCCAGCGTTAATTGGGCATCCCCAGTGCCCGGTGGCAGATCAATAACAAGAATATCAGGGTTTCCCCATGCAACATCCTTGAGCATTTGTTCGATTGCTCCCATGACCATGGGGCCCCGCCATACCACAGGTTTGGCTGGGTCAATCATGTAACCTATCGACATTGTTTTTAGCCCAAATGAGTCAACCGGGATGATTTTGCCATCTATGCTTTCGGGTTTTTGATGGTGGCCAAGCATGGTCGGTAGGGAGGGCCCATAGATGTCAGCATCTAATAGCCCCACCTTTTGTCCTGCTTGCTGAAGGGCAACAGCAAGATTAACCGCCACCGTAGATTTTCCAACGCCACCTTTGCCCGAAGCCACCAAAATAACACGCTTGGCCCCGGTATCTATTTTTTCGCGTGCAGCGGGGGAGGATGTTTCTTGACTCGGTCGTGCTGGTTGTTTGTCCCCATGTTGGCGACTCACAAATACAGGCGTAACAGATTGTGCATCACTGTTATTGGCAACATGGTGGCAAATGGCCAATGCAAGATGGCGTTGGCGGCTGTCGGGGTTGTTACCCATGACGAAGGCAATTTGCACCAAACGGTCTTTTACCTCGATGGCGTCAATCACTTGTTCTTTGAGAATGTCCCGTGGTTTGCCGTCATAGGTAAAACTTGAAAGCGTTGCTTTGATATCCTGCTGGTTCATGATGGCACCTCATTTTTAGATTTTTTTCCAACAGCGCCTAAGAGATCTTTGACGTCTTCTTGCACGGCCACATAACATGGAACCACCAAAAGTATCAGGAAGGTTGCAATTCCCAACCCAAACACAATGGTGGTGGCCATGGGGATGAGAAAGGACGCTTGTCTTGATGTTTCAAACAACAGCGGCGTTAAGCCGCCTACCGTGGTCATTGAGGTAAGAAGAACAGCCCGGAAGCGCTCAACTGCCCCTTGAATAATGGCATCTCTTGTGGCCATTTTTTTCATGTTTTGGTCAATATTGGTGATCAAAACAATGGAGTCATTAATCACAATGCCAGAAAGCCCGATCATGGCAATCATGGAGAGGATCGACATATTGAAGCCTTGCAAATAATGACCAAGAATAGCCCCGATAAGCCCTAGCGGGATGGTGAGGATAATAGCCAATGGCCGGAAAAAAGAACCAAACACCCATGCAAGAATGATGTAAATTAGGGCCAAACCCGTCATGCCACCCAATTGCATGTCAGCAAATGTTTCGGCCTGTTCTTCCGATTTTCCACGAAATTGATAGGTCACATCAAACTGATCTTGGAGCTTGTCCAGAATGGATTGTCCGTTGGGACCTGGCTCTTGTAAGGCAGACGTGATTTCGCCAGTGGTGATCATGGATTTGTTCAGTTCGGCTGTAACCGCAACTTCACGACGCCCATCCACACGCTGAATTTGCGCAAAGCCATAGCTTCTTGTCGTGTCCACCGCATCCAGCAGGGACACATCGTTACCCCCTGAGGTGGTAACGTGAAGTTGATCCAAAGCCGAGAGGCCTGTCATGTTTTCTGGGTATTTTACCCGGACAGTGATTTCTTCATCGCCGCGCGCAAAACGCTGTGCAATAGAGCCTTCCAAAGCGTGGCGAAGTTGTTCACCAACGATGTTGAGGTCAAGTCCAAGCGCTAGCCCTCGGTCATTTAGTTCAAGCAATTCTTCTGGTTTTCCATAGGGGAGGCTATCTTCAAGATCACTGACCCCAGGAAATCTTTTCAACTCCGCCATCAAAAATTCTGATGCAGCTTTGAGGTTTTTCAAATCACTACCATTGAGGCGCACGTCAACATCTCGTCCCGGTGGGCCTCCTCTTTGGCCCCTGATGCTCAAGGATTTTAACCCAGGGATCTCCCCCACTTCCTCGCGCCACAAATCAACCAATTCCTGGGTGCGAACATTTCGGCTGTCGGTTGGGCTTAGTTCCGCACGTATCCCGGCAAGTGTTTCTGTGGATGCATTGGTAACGCCACCGGTTAAAAAGCGCCCAACAGCAGTGAGGGACATGACCACAAGATCGGGTTGCTCTAGTTTTTCAAGGGTTCGCTGAAGTGCATCATCCACTTGAACAATTGCTTTTTCGGTCGTCTGGCGGGGGGTGCCAGCAACCATTTCAAGACCAACAACCACGGTGTCTGGTTCGGGGTCTTCAAAAAACACAAATGTGATACGACCTCCTGCCAAGAGGCCAAAAGCCATAATTAACAAAGCAAATGCCAAGGCGATGGTGGCGTAGCGCCAAGAGATGGCAAAGGAAACAAGTTTTCTGAAAAAGCCATTGCGAATTTTTTCAAAACCTTGATCAAACCAATGGCGGAATCGGCTTGCATTGCCCCGGGCATTTGCTTCCAAGGCGCCTTTCATATGGTGGGGTAGGATCAAAAAACATTCCAAAAGGCTGGCCATCAGGATGGCCACCACCACCAGTGGAATAGCCCTAATGATGTCACCAATAATGCCGCCAATTAGCATCAATGGCAGAAATGCCGACACAGTGGTCAAGGTGGCTGAAACCACGGGGGCCGACATTCTCACAGCGCCGCCAAGCGCAGCATCGGCAGGCGTCATTCCCTGCCGAGATAGATGATCGGCATGCTCACCAACGACGATGGCATCATCAACCACAATTCCGATGGCCATGATCATGCCAAACAAACTAATCATGTTGATGGTTTGCCCTGTGGCCAACATGATGAGCATGGTGGCCATGACGGCCACTGGAATCCCGACTGCCACCCAAAAGGCAATGCGGGCATTGAGAAACAAAAACAACACCACTGTTACCAAGATCAGGCCCGAAAGCCCATTTTCAAGAAGCAGGTTGATGCGGTCTTTGATCAAATCAGCCTGGATGCCATAGCGCTCCATTTTGAGTTGTGGGGGCAGGGTGGGGGTAGTTTCGTTCAGATAATCATTCACGATGTTGGCAAGCTTAAGTGCATCGGCATTCAAGGCACGTTGAATAACAAGTTCCACGGCAGGCTGGCCGTTGCGAAGCAATGTCGCTTGGTCTTTGTTGAACGCCTCACGCACCAAAGCAATATCGCGCAAGCGCACTTTGGTGCCCGATGAATTGGCTTTGACCACCAAGTCTTCCAATTCAAATGCATTATCGACTTGACCTACGGTGCGAATTTGAAGTTGACCGTCACCAACCTTTCCCGATGGTAGGTCTTGGTTTTTTCCGCTGATGGTGCGGCTAATGTCATCAAGGGTAAGGTCAAGTTGACGAAGCCTTCCAGGATCAACTTCCACCCAGATTTCTTCGTCACGAAAACCCGAAATATCAACCTTATCTATGCCACGAGCGAGCAAATCATCACGTATGCGTTTGGCAAAGCTTTTAAGGGCTTGTTCGCTATATGGGCCAGAAATCACAAGCCTGGAAATCAAATCAAAGCGGGTAATTCTTTTGATCTGAGGGTCTTCCGAATCCGCAGGCAATGTGGTGATACCTGCCACGGCGGATTCGACCCCAGACAAAGCCTCTTGCATGTCATAGCCGGCTGCATATTCTAGCGTTATGACCGCGGCACCTTCGAATGCGATAGAACGCACATCATCCACGCCATCTAGAAACCTTATGTCCGGCTCAACAGCCGCAACAATATTGGCATCAACATCCTCCGCCGACGCACCAGGCCATGGGACAGACACCTGGATGGCATCTATCCCAAAATCTGGAAAAAACTGTCGGTTGAGTTTGGTAAGCGAGGCCAAGCCAAGCATCACCATGAGGATCATCAGTAGGTTTGCTGCTGTTGGGTGTTTGGTGAATAACGCCAGCAAACCACTTCGGGGCAGTTTCATGGGTTTGGACTCCGCACCAAGGCACCAGGACCAAGTTCAGGAAAACGACTGGTAATAACCCTGTCACCGTTTTTGAGGTCCCCGATCACGAAAACCCGTCCAGCCTGGCCAAATAGGTAGCTTACATTGCGTTCTTCCACGCGGTTATCATCATTGATAACAAAAATTGTTTCATCCATTCCGAGGGCGGCTTGGGGTAGCTCAAAGACATTTTTAAGGTCTGGTCCAGGCATCAAAACTTCCACAAATGCCCCAGGGCGCAATGGGGCGGGAAGACGCTCAATGGATGCTGGATCAATGTTGGCATAAAGGCCCACGGATGCTGAAGCAGCATCAAAACTGCCCTCCACCCGGTCAAGAATGGCCGTGAACTTAAATTCTTGACCGCCCACGCGCCAGAGGACTTGAATTATTTCACCGATAGGAAGTTCGCGACGGCTGCCATAACCTAGGATAACCCCGAGATCAGCTTCGGAAAGTTCAAATCTGATTTCCATTTTGTTGAT
>DKOD01000012.1 GCA_002469865.1 Alphaproteobacteria bacterium UBA7371
CGCTTTACCCTCACAGCCATGGCCGCCCAAGGCCGTGATGTGAAGCTCGCCACCTCAAGGGTGGAGGGTTACCGAAACTTCACCACCAAATTATGGAATGCGGTGCGTTTTGCAGAAATGAATGAAGTTTGTGTTCGTCCCGATTTCCACCCTGACCATGTGAAGCTGCAGGTCAATGGATGGATTTTGGAGGCGCTTGGTCAGGCCGTGGCCGATGTGGACCGTGCGTTAAAGGAATACCGCTTTAATGATGCAGCCGGCGCGGTCTATCGGTTCGCCTGGAATCAGCTTTGTGACTGGTATTTGGAGATGGCCAAGCCTTATCTTAATGGGGATGACGAGGCCCAAAAGGCAGAAATCCGTGCATGTCTGGCCCATGTCATCGAGACCTGCCTGCGTCTTTCCCACCCTTTCTTGCCGTTCATCACCGAGGATATCTGGCAACAAACCAGCCTGCTCGGCCACCAAAAACGTGGCTGGCTTGCAAAGGCCCCATGGCCAGAAGCCCGTCATGGTATCCATGCCAATGATCACGTGATGGTTGGGCGTGCCATTGAAATGATTGAGGCGGTACGTTCCACGCGGGTGGAACTGGGCATTAAGCCTGGTGCCATGGTGCCTGCGAGCTTGGTTTTGGCCCAAAATGATCGCGATGCGGTGGCAAGCATGCTGCCATTTATCTCAAGGCTTGCGCGTATCGATGTTTTGGAGGTGACCGACATCCCTGACGCCCGTGCCATTAATGTGGTTGCAGGCCAGGCCACCATTTGCTTGCGTGTGGAGGAATTGTTGGACCTTAACGCCGAGATAGCCAAGCTTGCTGGGGACATGGAAAAGCTCGACAAACAAATTGCCGGGCTTGATGGCAAGCTTGCCAACCAAGGTTTTGTGGCCAAAGCCCCTGAAGAAGTGGTGGTGGCTGAGCGGACACGCCGGGAAGAACTGGCTGCCAAACGCAGCCAGCTCGATGATGCAAGCCAGCGAATGAAGGGCCTATTGGCAGCCCAGAATTAACGAAAAAATGACCTGGGCCAAGAGACGTTGGTCCAAAAGATTGGGGGGATATTACCCCCCACGATGGCGATTTTTGATCTTGAAATTGCTTGGCTCAGGATCGCGACAATCAATGACCATGAATTCGCGGTTGGGGTGCATGCCAGCACCTTGGGCTGCTGAGACAGCCAAATGGCGCATGCGATGCAAGAGTCTGGTGTTGGCTTCATTCACGGACGGATGTTGGCCACCATGATCATTGACGGTTTCTTTCCAGCGCTCCTCACGGGATTCCCAGGTGGCGCCATCAAACAATTGGGAGCAATTGAGCTCATTGCTGTTCAAATCAACAATGATTTCGTCACCATCTTCCACCAGCGCAATGGGGCCGCCAAGAGCTGCTTCTGGGCCCACATGACCAATCACTAGGCCCACAGATCCACCGGAAAAACGTGCGTCGGTCATCAAGCCCACGACAATATTCTTCTCGCGACAAAGCGTGGTGATCCGGGAGGTGCTGTCGAGCATTTCTGGCATGCCAGGTGCCCCGGCTGGACCCTCATAACGAACGATGATCATGTCATTATTTTCAATGCTGTCCGGGTCATTGGCCAAGGTATCAAGAAGCTCAGTTTCGGAATCAAACACCCTGGCCCGGCCCGTGAAAACATTATCTTCCAAACCGCCTTCAACACCAGCAAGCTTAAGCACCGCGGAATGTTCAGGGGACAGATTGCCGCCCAAAACGCGAAGACCGCCGGTGGGTTTGAAAGGTTTGGCCACCGAATAAATCACCGTGCCATCAGGGGCAGGTGGGTCCAAACGCTGGATTTGTTCTGCCAGGGTTTCCCCGGTGCAGGTTAAGGTGTCACCATTAATTAACCCTGCATCCATTAGCTCACGCACAATGACCTGAACGCCACCTTTTTCGTCGATATCCACCATGGAATATCGGCCAAAGGGCCGTGCATCCAGCAAAACAGGCACAACATGCTCTGACAGATGGTTGAATTCTTCAGGAGACATCACATCCCTTGCAAAATCTTCATATCCAGCCGCCCGTGCCAGTTCCGGGGCATGGAGCATGACATTGGTTGAGCCACCAATTGCCATGGACACAATCATTGCATTGCGCAGGGATTGGCTGGTCACAATTTTGCGTGGGGTGATGTCATGGGCAATCATGTGGGCAAGATGATCAATGAGTTTGTCGGGGAATTCTTGCAACCGGCGGGGGTCATCGGAGGGAGGCGACACCATCTCCAAGGGTTGAAGACCAACCACACCAATGAATGTTTGCATGGTGTTGTATGTGAAAATACCACCACAGCTGCCAATACCTGGGCATGCCTCGCAGGCAATCCGGCGTTTATGCTCCTCATCAGGATGGGCGGCAATCTGGAAACCGGTGATGATGTCAATTGCTTCACCTGTTTGGGAATCCGCGCCGGGCCGGATGGGGCCATCAGACATGATGATGCCTGGGCGGTCATGTTCCAATAATGCGGCCATGGTGCCAACAGGAGGCTTGTCACAGGCCACAACAGCAATGGTGCCTTCTAAGCCCGATGCGCTTAAATGTTCACAAAGGGCATCATTGGTGACCTCGCGGCCGATTAAGGAATAGCGCATTTCTCTGGTGCCATTGCGCATGCCGTCGGAGGTGGCAATGGTGTATTCGGGTTGAACCAGTCTGAAGCGCAATTGGCCTTCTTCCTGCCCAATACGGTCATTCAGCCGTTGATGGATGGTTTCTACCTTGGTTTGCACACCCATGTAACATTGGGAGTCGCCCTTATTGCCCACCACCCCGACAGACGGTTCATGGATCAGGTCAAGATCAGTACCTAACTCCCTGGCGATGCCAAAAGTTTGGGCGTTTCGGCCTGGGTTTGAGTCGATAAGCACAGTGCGTTTGCCAGCCACAATATTCCTCCGCTGCGTAATGATCTGATCGTTGTTGTCCTTCAAGCCAATGTTGAAGGCAAGGGTTTTAAGATTTGAACCAAGCCGAAACCGGGGCATGATCCGATGGTTTTTCCATGCCCCGTGCATCTTTATCAACATCAGCCTTCAAAAGCCGATCAGCCATGCTGGGTGAGGCCATGATATGATCAATCCTGATGCCATGATTTTTGGGGAAGGCACCCGCTTGGTAATCCCAAAATGTGTAGGCGCCAGGCTCAGGCCTGCTCATGGCCAAACAATCTGTCCAGCCATCAGCCACCATGGAATGGTAAAATGCCCGACTTT
>DKOD01000089.1 GCA_002469865.1 Alphaproteobacteria bacterium UBA7371
CCTGCGAAAGGGTCACCATCCTCCTCCACCAATTCCTGATCTTTGATCATGTTGCGAATAAGGCCAGCAGATACCTGGGATTTGCGCGCCAGGCTGGGGGCATCCAATTGCTCCGCGGACAAAGCATGCAATGCGTCATGCCGCGCTTTGGATTTGCTCTGGCCTGCCATGGGACCGGGCCTCAGCATCTTGGGCTTTCTGGCCGCCAAATGGTCCTTCAAACCCCGCAGCATAATCCGGGCAAACAGCCCAATATCTGCGAGGTAATAATAAGAGGCCCATTGCAAAAGCTGAACATCCTGGGGGCTCAAGGCCGGATGATCCAATATGCGGACGATTTCCTTGAGCTTGGCCTCCTCAAGCATTGTCTGGACAGGCCCAAGCACCACACCCAAAACTTCCTTACGCCCCAAGGGCACCACAACCAATTGGCCCGGCGAAAGTGCCCTGTCATGTTTGTAGCTATACGCAGGAACTGCCTGAACCAAGGCCACATCAAATTGAAACATTGGCACTCTCGGGATGACATATGTGGATTGAGGGCTTAAAGCATGGTGGCATTAAAGAACCTTCTGACTGCCTGTTTTTCATGGAAGGAATATCCCATGCAGTTTTTCGCCGATACCGCAGATGTTGCCGCCATCCGTCAACTCCACGAAGACCACCGCATTGATGGGGTAACCACCAATCCTTCCCTGATGGCGAAAACAGGGCGGCCCATCATGGATGTCATCGCAGAAATTTGCGACATCGTCGACGGCCCCGTCAGCGCCGAGGTTACCGCGGCTGACTATGAAAACATGCTCCGGCAGGGACGCCTGTTGGCTGATATTGCCGAGAATGTTGCTGTTAAGCTGCCACTCACCAAGGATGGCCTTAAGGCATGCGCTGCCCTCTCTGACTTTGGCATCATGGTTAATGTCACCCTTTGCTTCACACCCATGCAGGCACTCATGGCGGCGCGCGCCGGTGCACATTTTGTGTCGCCCTTTGTGGGTAGGTTGGATGATATTGGCCAGCAAGGAATGGATTTGATCATCGACATTGCTGATATTTTTGATGCCCATCAGATGGAAACAGAAATCCTTGCTGCATCAATCCGCCACCAAGCCCACGTGCTTGAAGCTGCCAAGGCAGGTGCCCATGTGGTGACTATTCCCCCCAAATTGTTCGATGAGCTTCTCCAGCATCCACTAACGGATGCTGGCATTGATCGCTTCAACAAGGACTGGCAGGAAGCCGGTGGGCAAGAATTCTGATCCATTCCCAGACAACATCACGGGCCTGATTGCGCGCTGGGAAGAAGATATGCTGGCCACCAGAGGGATGTCGGCCCATAGCCGCGATGGCTACCTGACGGCGCTCAGCCAGTTTCTGCATTTTTTGCGTCGCCACCATGACGGCCTACCGGCGCTGAAAGAAATTGATCGGGAGGATGTTTTGGCCTTCCTAGCAGACGGCCGCATGGGCGGCTGGCAGGCTGCAACCATGGCGATGAAATCAGCCGGTCTGAAACATTTTTTTGGGTTTGCCCAAAGCCAAGGCGCTCTTGGCGATGCCAGTATTTTGGAGGTTGACCGGCCCCGCCATGCACGGCCGCTGCCGCGTGCATTGGATGACCAAGATGCACTAGCCCTCATGGAGTTATTCCTGAATGGTCAAGATTGGACCCAGCATCGCGATGCCTTGCTGGTTAGCCTGCTATTGGGGTCCGGCCTGCGAATTTCTGAGGCCTTAGGCTTGAACCATAGGCATTGGCGGGGAAGCTATGTGGAGGTGCTTGGCAAGGGGGCAAAGGAGCGACAATGCCCAACCCTTCCGTTAAGCGAGGACTTGATGACCAAATACATCAAATCCTGCCCCTTTTCCCATGCCCCAGATGACCCTATTTTTTGGGGTGTTCGCGGTGCAAGGCTCCAAGCCAGAATAGCCCAAAGGGCGGTGGCCCAGGCCAGGCACGCCCTTGGACTGCCCGACCATGTCACCCCCCACGCATTGCGCCACTCTTTTGCCACCGCGCTATTGCGCGCTGGTGCTGATTTGCGTCGCATCCAAAGCCTTCTTGGCCATGAGAGTTTGGCAACAACCCAACATTACACCAAAGTGGACATCGCGGAAAAAAGAAAGGCGGTCGCACAATTTCATCCGCGCGGCCGCCGTTCCTAATTACTATTTCGGTTAGATATGAAGAGCGCGACCATCCACGGCCAGGGCTGCTTCTTTAATGGCCTCGGTGAGGGTCGGATGCGCATGGCAGGTTCGCGCAACATCTTCCGATGATGCACCAAATTCCATGGCCAGCGCCAATTCGCCAATCATGTTGCCCACATCCGGACCCATCATATGCACGCCAAGAATTTTGTCGGTTTGGGCATCTGCCAAAAGCTTCACAAAACCCTCGCCACCATGATTGATCTTGGCGCGGCTATTGGCTGCGAATGGAAATTTGCCAACCTTATAGGAGATACCGGCGTCCTTAAGTTGCTCTTCTGTTTTGCCAACCGTCGCAACTTCGGGGCTTGTGTACACAACACCTGGAATCACGTTATAATTCACATGGCCGGATTGGCCAGAAAGCATTTCTGCAAGGGCAACACCCTCTTCTTCCGCCTTATGCGCAAGCATGGGGCCATCAATGACATCCCCAATGGCATAAATGCCTGGAACGTTGGTGGCAAAATGCCCGTCGGTTTTGACGCGGCCTTTTTCGTCCATCGCAACACCAACGTCTTCAAGACCAAGCCCGCTGGTGTAAGGGTTACGACCGATGGACACCAGCACTGCATCGGCATCTATGGTCTCGGGCGTGCCACCATCACGTGGCTCAACCACGACCGATGCCTTTTTTCCTTTGCGGGTGATGGACATAACCTTTGTTTTCATGCGGAAGATCATGCCCTGCTTGGAGAGAATTTTTTCAAATTGCCTTGAAATCTCGCCATCCATGCCGGGCGTAACACGCTCCAAAAATTCCACCACCGTCACTTCTGACCCTAAGCGTTGCCATACAGAGCCCAGTTCAAGACCAATATAGCCGGCGCCAACCACCACAAGCTTTTTGGGGACCTTGGGCAATGACAAGGCGCCGGTGGAGGACAAGATGACTTCCTCATCAAATTCAACACCGGGCAGAGCAGTGGGGGCAGAGCCCGTGGCCACGACGATGTTGTTTGCCTTGATGGTCCAACTTTTGCCGGCATCATCGGTCAGCTCTAGGCTGGAGGCATCCACAAAGCGTGCGGCTGCCTTGATAGCTTGGATGTTGTTTTTCTTGAACAAAAACTCGATGCCCTTAGTCAGCTCGCCGACCTTATTAGTTTTGTGCGCCATCATCCGGGTGACATCGAGCTTCGGCTTGGCATCAATACCCATGGCCGCCAGGTCGTGGCCTGCAGCATGGAACATCTCTGAGGCATGAAGAAGCGCCTTAGATGGAATGCAGCCCACATTAAGGCAGGTGCCCCCAAAAGCACCCCGCTTATCAATGCATGCAACCTTAAGCCCCAATTGGGCAGCGCGGATGGCTGCAACATAGCCACCTGGGCCACCACCAATAATTGCTAAGTCAAATTTATCTTCCATGGACAACAGCTCCTGGATGTCAAATGTCGAGGATGATGCGGCGTGGGTCCTCAAGGGTTTCCTTCACACGCACCAAGAAAGTCACCGCTTCTTTGCCATCGATGATCCGATGGTCATAAGACAGGGCCAGATACATCATCGGACGAATTTTGATGTCACCATTCACCGCCATGGGGCGTTCTTGAATTTTATGCATGCCCAGGATCGCCGATTGGGGAGGGTTGATGATGGGTGTGGACATAAGCGACCCATACACACC
>DKOD01000026.1:0-5469 GCA_002469865.1 Alphaproteobacteria bacterium UBA7371
CGCCTGATCGCCACCGGCCGTCGGGTGGCGGTATGTGAACAAACCGAAGACCCCGAGGATGCCAAGAAAAGGGGTGGCAAATCCGTGGTGCGCCGGGAGGTCGTTCGGGTGGTCACGCCGGGGACCCTCACCGAGGATGCCCTTTTGCCGGTTGGTCGGCCCAATTACCTCATGGCCCTGACTTTTGGCGGCAACCAGGCTGGCATGGCCGCCCTGGATCTTTCCACTGGTGACCTGCGCATGGCCGATTTGGATGACGAACGTTTGCCAGGCCTGTTGTCTTCCTTACAGCCTGCAGAGCTCATTTATTCAGAAGACGAAGCAGAAAGCCGAATGCTTGGTCTTATGGGTCAGGCCCAGATTGAGCCTGCCATGCGGGCCACTGAGCGGCGGGGTTTTCGGGCTGGGCCTGGCAGGGACATGCTGCAAGATCGGCTTGGCGTGCTGTCGCTGGATGGATTTGGCCAGTTTGGCGATTTAAGTCTTGCCGCGGCCGCAGGCCTTATCAATTATTTGGATGTTACCCAATTGCAGGCCCGCTACAGGCTCCAGGCACCCAAAAAACTTGCGTTGGATGGCATCATGCTTATCGATGCCGCCGCCCGCCATTCCTTGGAATTATTAACCAACCAACGTGGGGAAGCTGCTGGTAGCCTCATGGCTTGTATTGACCACACGGTCACCGCAGCCGGTGGCCGCTTATTGGCCACCCATATTTGTGAGCCCATCACGGATATCCCCGCGATCATTGACCGCCAGGCATTGGTGCAGCTTTTTGCCGAGGATGAGGGCTTGCGCCGTGACGTGCAACGCGCTTTGGCCCAGGCCGGTGATGTGGCAAGGATCATATCAAGGCTTTCGCTTGGCCGTGCAGGCCCCCGGGATTTGGCGGGTCTGCGTGGTGCCCTCCAGGCAGCCCGGGCCTTAGGAAAATATCTTGGCCCCCAACAATGCCCCCAGCTGGATGAGATGAAGACACATTTTGGGTTGCTTCAGGACCTTCAGCTGGAATTGGAACATGCCTTGGTGGATGAGCCACCTCTTCTGGCCCGCGATGGGGGCTTTTTGGCTGTGGGTTATGATGATGAGCGGGACCGGCTGGTGGCCCTTCGGGATAATGCCCGCGGGGTGATTGCTGCCATGGAGCAGCAATTGCGTGAAGAACTGGCTATCGCAAGCCTCAAGATCCGACATAACAATATTTTGGGGTATTTTTTGGAGGTAACCGCTGCCAATCGGGCGCGGATGGAAGAAGATACGGGCCGTTTTATCCACCGCCAAACCATGGCCAATGCGGTGCGCTACACCACCCCGGAATTGGGCAGGCTGGAACGTGAGGTTGCTGATGCGGCTGGCCAGGCCTTGATGCGGGAATTGGCGGCCTTTGAGCATCTGACCCAAAAAGCCTTGGATGCCGCCCATGATTGGGAATTGCTGGGGGCAAGCCTAGCCCTCTTGGATGTGGTGGCCAGCCATGGCCAGCATGCTGATGAAGCCCAATGGGTGCGTCCGGAGATGACCGAAGAGGTGGTGCTTGATGTGCAAGCAGGGCGTCATCCTGTGGTGGAGGCACAACTGAACAATAGCCATGCCAACCCATTTGTGGCCAATGATGTGTGTCTTGATACGACCAGCCAGCCACTGCAATTGGTGACCGGGCCCAACATGGCGGGCAAGTCGACCTTTTTGCGCCAAACAGCCTTGATTGCCCTACTGGCCCAGATGGGTTCCTATGTGCCTGCCGACCGGGCACGCATCGGCGTGGTTGATCGCTTGTTCTCAAGGGTGGGGGCGTCTGATGATTTGGCCCGTGGCCGCTCCACCTTCATGGTCGAAATGGTGGAAGCTGCCGCCATTCTCCATCAGGCCACCCATAAGTCCCTGGTCATTCTCGATGAGTTGGGTCGCGGAACAGCAACCTATGACGGCATGTCACTGGCTTGGGCGGCCATTGAGCATCTTCATGAAGTCAATCATTGCCGGGGCTTGATCGCCACCCATTATCATGAATTGGGCAGCTTGGTGGAACGCCTCCCAGGTCTTGGTAGCCTGACCCTTAAGGTGGCCGAATGGGACAATCGGGTGGTGTTTCTCCATCAGGTTGTTCCCGGGGCAGCAGACCGATCCTATGGCATTCAGGTGGCAAGGCTTGCAGGTTTGCCCGAAGCGGTGTTGCAGCGGGCTGAAGAGGTGCTTGCCAGGCTCGAACGCGGGGGCAATCAGGCCCCCAACAGCCTCAAGGAATTGCCCCTATTTGCCATGCCACCCAGCAAGCCTCATCAGGATTTGCCCCAACAGGCCCATGATTGCCTCAAGCGCTTGCGCGAAGCCGATCCCGATGGGATGAGTGCCCGGGAGGCTCTTGATATGATATATGAATTACGGGGCCTGTTGCAGGGGGATTAATGATGGCGCGCCAACGAGCATTTCAGGATCGGGCCAGCCTTTCGGATTTGCGTGAAGATCTCTACCAAGCCCATGGCGATCAATTGATGAAGCCCTTGGTCGCAGCGCTCCGTGATGTCTGGGATGGGGCCCATGATGCGGTGGCTGACCGGCTGCAAGAAAACCGCCCCAATGGCCTAACCATTGCCCGTCGGCTTGCCCAACAGATGGACGATATTTTGGTGACCCTCTTGGAGGCCATCACCAGGCATGTGCACCGCAACGGCAACCCCAGCGATTCAGAACGTTTTGCCCTTTTGGCCACCGGTGGCTATGGCCGTGGGGCCATGGCACCCTATTCGGATGTCGATTTTTTGTTCGTGACTCCTTACAAGCAAACGGCCTGGGGCGAGCAGATTGCCGAGTCACTTCTTTATGCCCTTTGGGACATGAAATTGAAGGTTGGCCATGCCGTTCGCTCCATGGATGAGACCATCAAGATGGCCCGTCAGGACATGACCATCCGCACCGCGGTGCTTGAGGCCAGGTTCATCCATGGTGATGCAGGTATTTTTGACAAAACCATGGCACGTTTGGAAACGGAGTTGTTTGCCCAAACCGGTATGGAATTTGTGGCGGCCAAGCTGGATGAACGCAACAAGCGCCACCAGCGCCAAGGTGGCACGCGTTATTTGGTGGAGCCTAATGTCAAAGAAGGCAAGGGGGGCTTGCGGGACCTGCATATGCTGTTCTGGTTGGCCAAATATATTTTCGGCACCAGGGAGCCTAAGGAACTTATCCACCTTAATTTGTTTACCAAGGAAGCCTTCCAACGTTTTGAGCGTTCCCGTCGGTTTTTGTGGACTGTCCGCCTGCATTTGCATTTGGTTCGTGGCCGTGCAGAAGAGCGCTTGACCTTTGACATCCAGCAGGAAATTGCCAGCCGCATGGGTTTTTTGGATCGTGGCGCCACCCGTGGCGTGGAGCGCTTCATGAAAAGGTATTTTCTGGCTGCCAAGGATGTGGGTGATCTTACCCGTATCATTTGCGCGGCTTTGGAAGATAACCAGAAAAAACAGGCCCCAGGCATCAGCCGTTTCATGCCCAGTTTCATGCAACGCAAGCAGCGCCCAGCGCCTGGTTTTGTGCTGACCAATGGCAGGCTTAATTTTGATTTGGATGAGCCCTTGCAGGCCTCTCCTGAGAGGATCATTGGGATTTTTAGGCTTTCCCAAACAAGCCGCTATGACATCCACCCCACGGCGCTGGAACTCATGAGTGACTCACTCGGCTTGGTTGATGCGCGCCTGCGCGCCCATGAAGGCGCCAACAAATTGTTCATGGAAATTTTGACCGATCAGGATTTTGCCGAGACCAGCCTTAGGCGCATGAATGAGGCTGGCGTGCTGGGGCGGTTTGTGCCGGATTTTGGCAAAATCGTCGCCATGATGCAGTTCAACATGTACCACCATTACACCGCCGATGAGCATTTGATCCGGGCCATTGGCATTCTCGCCCAGATCGAAAGGGGTGAGTTGAAAGAAGAACATCCCCTCGCCACGGAATTGTTTCCAAGAATTGGCACCAGGAAAATCCTCTACATGGCCATGTTGCTCCATGACATCGCCAAGGGTCGGGATGAGGACCATTCCATCGCCGGGGAACGTATTGCCTACCGACTTTGCCCAAGGCTTGGATTTACCGCTGCAGAAACAGAAACCGTGGCCTGGCTTGTGCGCTATCATTTGGTTATGAGCGACACCGCCCAACGCCGCGATGTGGGTGACCCAAAAACCATTCGGGATTTTGTGGCGTTTGTGCAGTCACCGGCAAGGCTTCGCTACCTGTTAATCCTCACGGTGGCGGATATTCGTGCCGTGGGTCCGGGTGTTTGGAATGGCTGGAAGGGGTCGCTATTGCGTCAGCTTTACCAGGAAGCCGACGATGTTTTGGCCGGCGCCAATCCCGTGCAACGACGTTCCCAGCGCGCCATGTTGGCCAAGGATCAATTCCAGGAAAACTGGGCAAAAGAATTGGCCAATGATGGGGATGATACGGCCAAGAAATTTCTTGACATGCATTATGACAGCTATTGGACCGTCATGGATGGGGACAGCATCTTAAGCCATGCAAGATTGATGGCTGAGCGGATCAAGACTGGCAAAGATATTGTCTTTGCCGCCGAGGATGATGGTTTCCGTGGGATCACCAGATTTTCTATTCTCACCGATGACCATCCAGGGCTGTTTGCCCGCATCACCGGCGCCGTGGCCTTGGCTGGCCTGTCGGTGGCAGATGCCAAAATTTTTACCACCATGGATGGTTTGGCGCTCGACACCCTTTGGCTTCAGGATGAGCGTGGCCAAGCCATAGCTGATAAGGCCCGGATCAAAAGGCTGGAAAAAGCCGTCCTTGATACCTTAGGCGGCCATGTGGTTTTGCCCGATGTCCTGGCCGTGCGCAGAAAAGCGCCCTCCAAGGTGGATGCCTTCAAGGTTGCCCCAGATGTGGTGATTGACCAGGATGCTTCGGGCACCCACACCCTGATTGAGGTCAGTGGTCGGGACCGGGTGGGCCTTCTTTATGACCTTTCCCGGGTGTTGGTGGCCCAAAATTTGCGTATTTCTTCGGCCCAAATTGCCACCTTTGGGGAAAAAGTGGTGGATGTTTTTTACGTCCGCGATGCCTTCGGGCTTAAGGTCACAAGCCAAACCAAGCTGGACAAAATTTCGGCAGCCATGTTGGCGGTATTTGACGGGTTGGGTCAGGAGAAGGTTGCTTGAGCATTGTTCGATCTTCTGCCCTGGTGGGTGGCTGGACGTTGGTGTCGCGCATGTTGGGGTTCTTGCGGGATCTTTTGCTTGCGGTGAGCTTCGGTTCAGGCTTTTTGGCCGATGCCTTTGTGGCGGCGTTTCAGATTCCCAATTTGTTCCGGCGGATTTTTGCTGAAGGGGCGTTTAACTCTGCTTTTGTGCCAATGTTTGCCGCCAGGCTTGCTGAGGGCGGCGCTGGCCAGGCACGGGTTTTTGCCGAGCAGATCCTGTCGGTGCTTTTGGTCATGTTGCTGATGGTGAACTTGCTGGC
>DKOD01000026.1:5895-7921 GCA_002469865.1 Alphaproteobacteria bacterium UBA7371
CTTCCCTTCACCATCACCGAAGATCCCCGCAAAATGGACGTTACGGTGGAATATGCGCGGATCTTATTTCCCTATTTGATCTTTGCGTCGCTGATGGCGTTATTCTCGGCGATGTTGAACAGCTTCAACCGCTTTGCCTTGGCTGCTGCGGCCCCCAGCTTGCTCAATATTGTGGGCATCATGGCACTTGGACTTGGGGCCGGCCTTGGTGATGCATTGCTTGCAGGGTTTCTTAACAAGATATCCATGCTGGTGGGGCTGTCTGTTCATCTTGACCCTTCGCCCAAGCTTGCGGCGGATATTTTTATTTTTGCAATTTTGTTTTCTGGTCTTTTGCAGGCAGGAATTGTGGCCTGGGGCGTTGCCAGGGCAGGGCTTTCACTGCGCCTTAGGTTCATTGCTTGGGGGCCTGGTATTAAGGATTTTTTCCATCTTTTGGGCCCGGGCATCCTTGCCGGCGGGGTGGTGCAAATCAACATCATGGCTGGGGGAATTATTGCATCATTTCAAGATGGTGCCCGGGCCCATCTTTATTATGCAGACCGATTATACCAATTTCCCTTGGGCCTTATCGGCGTGGCCATTTCGGTGGTGCTTTTGCCCAAACTTACCGCAGCATTGAAGAAAAATGATGGCAGCGCCCCAGGGCTTGTTGATGAATCCCTTATCACGGCCATGTTCCTTACCTTGCCTGCGGCTTTTGGTTTGGCGGTCTTGGCCGAACCTATTATTGCAACCCTTTTTGAGCACGGGCGGTTTACGGCCCAAGACACCGCCGCAACAGCTGCCGCACTCATTGGTTTTGCCGCAGGTTTGCCGGCCTATGTGCTGGTGAAAATTTTTTCCCCAAGTTTTTTTGCCCGGCTGGACACGCGCACGCCGATGCGCTTGGCGGTCTTATCCATGGTGGTGAATATCACGATTTCCCTGATCTTTTTTCCTATCCATGGTCATGTGGCGATTGCATGGGCCACCGCGGTGGCTTCCATGGTGCAGGCCGCGGGCCTTATCATCATCATGTGGTGGCGCAATTACCACCAATGGCGCCCTGCTCTGGTCATGCGTTTGGTCAAGCTGTTGCTCGCCAGCATGGTGATGGCCATGTTGTTGTTTTTTCTGCCAAGGATTGCCGGTGGGGATTGGTTGGCCCGGTTTCTTGACCTCAGTTTACGGGTTGGCTTGGGCGTTGGTGTTTTTGTGGTGATGGTGCTGGGGCTGAAGGTCGTGCGTGTTTCTGACATAAGCCGTTGGCGTGGTCATTCTTCTTGACCCCTCCCCTCAAGCCTCCCCATAACGCTGCCAGCATGGCGCCAAGGCAAAAAACAAGTTGAATAGGATCAAACATCATGAGTCAGTCACGCGTGTTTTCTGGGGTGCAACCCACCGGCAACCTTCATCTGGGTAATTACCTAGGCGCCATTCGTCAGTTTGTGGCCCTGCAGGATGACCATGAATGCCTGTATTGTGTGGTCGATATGCATGCGATCACCGTGGCCCATGACCCAGTGGGCTTGCGCCAATCCACCCGAGAAGTGGCCATGGCCTTTATCGCGGCAGGTGTGGACCCCAAAAAGGCCATTTTGTTCAACCAGTCACGGGTCCGTGAGCATGCAGAACTTGCCTGGGTCTTTAATTGCGTGGCCCGCATGGGCTGGCTGAATCGCATGACCCAATTTAAGGAAAAAGCAGGCAAGCATAAAGAAAATGCATCGGTGGGCCTATTCACCTATCCGGTGCTGATGGCCGCCGATATCCTTGCCTACCGGGCCACCCATGTGCCGGTGGGTGATGACCAACGTCAGCATTTGGAATTGGCCAGGGATATTGCCCGGAAATTCAACACAGATTATGGCACCGAGCATATGTTGCCCGAACCAGAAACCCTCACCCTGGCCGAGGCTGCCCGGGTGATGTCGCTTCGTGACGGATCCAAAAAAATGTCCAAGTCCGATCCCTCTGAGGCCTCCCGTATTCATCTTGATGATGATGCAGACAAAATTGCCCAAAAAATCCGCAAAGCCACGAC
>DKOD01000167.1:0-2941 GCA_002469865.1 Alphaproteobacteria bacterium UBA7371
TAATTCCACGCCCATCGTCATTCGCTCGTTAACAGGTGTGTTCCCATACAATTTTCGTGATCTTACCCTTGTGGCTGGGACCATAGGTGATTACGCAGCAATTGTGGTTGGCGCCGATAGCGAATTTGATTCCATGGAAGATTTGGTTGCTGCCTATAAAGATGACCAGAATGGAACAGCCATTGGTGGTGGATCAGTACCTGGAAGCATGGACCATCTCGTAGCCGCCATGGCCATTAAAGCAGCTGGTGAAGATCCGACCGCGCTCAAATACATTCCATATGATGCAGGCGGAAAAGCCATGGCTGCACTGCTCTCTGGAGAAATTAAAGCCCTTTCAACCGGTTTCTCAGAAGCCGTGGCCCTTGCAAAGCAGGGAGAGGTAAAAATATTAGGGGTTACAGCTGAAAAGCGTGTTCCAGCCTTTGAAGATGCCCCAACCATGGTGGAGCAAGGTATTGACGCGACATTCGTCAATTGGCGTGGTTTCTTTGGGGCACCTGGTCTGCCGGAGGAAAAATTGGTGAAGTTCCAAGAAGCTATTGCCAAGATGTACGACACAAAAGAATGGGAAGAAGTGCGTGCAAGAAATGGTTGGGTAAATATCCATAACCCAGGCGACGACTTCAAAAACTTTTTGGAAAATCAAGAAGAGATTATTTCAAGTCTCATGAAAGAACTTGGATTCCTTTGAACGCAACATTAATGAAAGGGTGCGTTCGCTTGGGACGCACCCTTTGTATTTTTTGTTCAAAACTTCTTTTCACATTATTCGGTGTACATATTGGCATTAGACCGTTGGGTTGCTTTGGTCATCATGGTGATTGCGTTGGCTTATGGCTATGAGGCGTATTTCGGGCTGGACCAACTTTTGCCCCCCTTTATGCAACGAAACCCCATATGGCCGAGCACCTTCCCAAAATTGCTCTCTGTTATTGCCGTGGCAACCTCGTTGGTGATCCTACTTGGTTTTGAAAAACAAGCCGACGATACGAAAGACATAAAACCTGACCAGATCGATTATCGGCGCCTTTTTGATTACCAGATCGGTCGGGTCGCGCTTCTGGTGCTGCTGATGATTGGCTATGCGTTGCTTTTGCGAAGTGCTGGCTTTTTGCTCTCAACATTTTCTTTTTTGGTCATTGCCTCGGTCATTCTTGGTGAGCGTCGGTTTGTGGCGTTGTTGCCAATCGCTGGCACGGCCACCTTTGGTATTTGGTATTTGGTGGAGGGTGTGTTGGGTATCTTTTTGAGGCCGTTACCATTATTTTTACATTAAGGACCACATCATGATCGAAGGTCTTTTGATTGGCCTATCCACAGCGTTTTCAATCCAGAATATGCTCATGCTGTTGGGGGGCTGCCTCATCGGCACATTCATTGGCATGCTTCCTGGGCTTGGGCCAATGTCAATCATTGCCATCATGATCCCCATCAGTATTTCGCTGGGAGATCCTGCCGCCGCCCTAATTCTACTATCAGGCGTGTATTATGGGGCTATTTTTGGAGGATCGACCTCATCAATTCTTCTCAATGCACCCGGTGTCGCCGGAACTGTTGCCTCCAGCTTTGATGGTTACCCCATGGCCCAGAAGGGTCAGGCCGGAAAAGCGCTGACCATTGCGGCCATTAGCTCATTTTTGGGCGGCACGATTGGTGCGGTCCTTCTCATGATTTTTGCCCCTATGCTGTCATCTGTTGCCCTGCTATTCCATTCAGCAGAATATTTTGCCCTTATGGTTGTTGGGCTATCAGCCATCGCAGCCTTTGCAGGCACGGGTCATGTTGCCAAAGCATTGTTGATGACCGTCTTGGGCCTCATCATGGCCACGGTGGGTGAAGGCGCTCTTTTCAACATGCCGCGCTTCACCATGGGGGTGATGGATCTTCAGTCTGGCTTTTCATTCATCACCATTGCCATGGCTATTTTCGCACTGCCTGAAGCTTTTTACCTAGTGATGCGGCCCAAAAACCAAGCGGCCACCAATACGGATGACCACGGAAAAATCAAAGGCCTCCGCATCTCCAGAAAAGAAGCTGGCGCCATCATGCCTGTGATTGGCAGGCAATCCCTTCAGGGTTTTTTCATCGGCGTCTTGCCAGGTGCCGGGGCCACCATCGCATCTTTTTTAGGCTATGCCGTGGAACGCAACATTGCCTCACAGAAAGACCGAGAGGAATTTGGGCATGGATCAATTAAGGGCCTGGCAGCACCTGAAACCGCGAATAATGCCGCATGCACAGGGTCATTTGTTCCCCTCTTAACCCTGGGCATTCCAGGTTCGGGAACAACAGCCATTCTTTTGGGGGCGTTAATTGCCCTGAATGTGACGCCAGGACCAAGGTTAATGACAGAACAGCCCGATATTTTCTGGTCGGTGATCATCTCCATGTATATTGGCAATGTGGTCCTGCTGATCCTGAATCTTCCGCTGATTCCTTACATTGCCAAAATTCTCACCATACCGAGGACCTACCTGATCCCATTCATTTTGTTTTTCACCCTCATGGGAAGTTATATCGGGCAAAATAACGCCACCGAGCTGCTCATTCTGATCGGTTTTGGGGTTTGTGCCACGATCCTCAGATTTGCCGATTATCCCACGGCACCATTGCTTATCGGCTTTATTTTGGGACGCATGATGGAGGATAACTTTTCCCGGGCCATGCAGCTGTCGGACGGCTGGGGTTTTTTCCTGGAAAGGCCCATGTCCCTTGTCCTCATTGTGCTTGCTTTGCTGTTAATTATTTTGCCGAGCTATCGGGCAAGACGTGCCAAGAGGTTGCAAAAACACAAACAACATTAACCCTTCCGTTCATTAAGGAAAGCGCCATCAACCATGCTTCCATTGATGCAGAACATAGAAGACCTACACCAAAATCGCTGCTGTTTGGTCGGAGTGGCCGGATTTGAACCGACGACCCCCACACCCCCAGTGTG
>DKOD01000167.1:3249-3990 GCA_002469865.1 Alphaproteobacteria bacterium UBA7371
CGACCCCCACACCCCCAGTGTGGTGCGCTACCAGGCTGCGCTACACTCCGATCCAGAGGGTATGGTCTACCGGAAGTTGGGTCTCCTGGGCAAGACCACAAGCTTATTAAGCAAGCTTCAGGCGCAATTCTTTCAAGGTGGCTAAGGCATCTTTCACATCAGCCAATTCCATGGGCCCAGCTTGTGCCGGGGAAGCATCTGTCTGCAGCATCTGGATTTCGGTGGTAGCTTCAAAAGCATTTGCTGGCGCAACGGAAACAGTTTTTGCCGCTTCAACGCCATGCTCGCGCAAGACCTTCTGGGCCGCTTTAAGGGTTAGACCACGATCATTAAGCAACATTTTGATGGTGGATATTAACTCCAGATCCGAGGGACGGTAGTAGCGCCGACCTCCAGCCCGTTTCATGGGGCGAAGCTGGCCAAATTTTGTTTCCCAAAAGCGCAGAACATGTTGGGGAATGCCCAACTCATCAGAGACCTCAGAAATCGTCCGGAAAGCATATTCAGATTTGTCACTCATCGGCTTTTTTTCATGTGGCTATCTTCCACCATGTCTTTAAATTGTTGGGCCACCTTGAATGTGATCACCCGGCGCGGGGTGATGGGAACTTCCTCTCCAGTTTTGGGGTTACGCCCCACCCTTTCGGTTTTATCGCGCAAACAAAAGCTACCAAATTTGGCGATCTTTACCGTTTCACCATTTTCCAGTGCCGCCAAAATCTCTTCGATAATGGCATCGAC
>DKOD01000130.1:0-2674 GCA_002469865.1 Alphaproteobacteria bacterium UBA7371
AAGATGGGCATCAAAACAGTTGCTGTGTATTCCGATGCTGACCGTGATGCCTTGCATGTGCGCATGGCCGATGAGGCCCATCATATTGGGGGTGCTGCGGCCGCAGAATCCTATCTCATTGCTGAACGCATCATTGAAGTATGCCACAAAACCGGCGCTGAAGCGGTGCATCCAGGCTATGGTTTTTTGTCGGAACGTTCCTTATTTTGCGAAGCGCTTGGTGCCAATAATATTGCGTTCATTGGCCCAAACCCCAAGGCCATTGAGGCAATGGGGGACAAGATTGCATCCAAAAAACTTGCCGATGCCGCAGGTGTGAGCACCGTTCCTGGTTTCTTGGGTGTGATCGCCGACACCGATGAGGCAGTACGTATCGCCACGCAGATCGGTTATCCTGTGATGATGAAAGCGTCTGCTGGCGGTGGTGGTAAGGGCATGAGGGTGGCATGGAATGAAGCCGATGTCCGTGAGGGCTTTGATGCTGCCATGAATGAGGCGCGTTCATCCTTTGGTGATGACCGGGTTTTCATTGAAAAATTTATCACCAAGCCACGTCATATTGAGATCCAGGTGCTTGGTGATGGTCATGGCAACGTTATCTATGTTGGGGAACGTGAATGTTCCATCCAACGCCGTCACCAAAAGGTTATTGAAGAGGCACCCTCACCATTCCTTGATGAAGAAACCAGAGCAGCCATGGGCGCACAATCCGTCGCGCTGGCCAAGGCAGTGGATTATAACTCCGCCGGTACGGTGGAGTTCATCGTTGACCAAGATCGCAATTTCTATTTCCTAGAAATGAACACAAGATTGCAAGTTGAGCATCCTGTTACAGAATTGATCACGGGCATTGACCTTGTGGAGCAAATGATCAGGGTGGCGGCTGGTGAAAAATTGTCCATTGGTCAGGATGATGTGCAACTCAATGGCTGGGCTATTGAATCGCGTATTTATGCCGAAGACCCTCTTCGAAACTTCTTGCCATCCACCGGCCGTGTGCAACGTTACTTGGTGCCGAAGGAAAGCCAAAAAGACGGCATCACCGTGCGGGTGGATACCGGCATTTATGAAGGTGGTGAAGTGTCGATGTTTTATGACCCCATGATCGCCAAATTATGCACCCATGCAAAAAGCCGCACCGATGCCATTGACGCAATGGCTCAGGCGTTAAACCAAACCGATATCACAGGCCTTGGGCATAACACGGTGTTTCTTTCTGCGGTGATGCGCAACGAAGATTTCCGGTCGGGAGATTTCTCCACCAATTTTATTGCTGAGACTTATCCTGAAGGTTTCCAACCATTGGAAACGAGCCTTGAAGATCGAGAGTTATTCTCGTTGATGGCTGCTGCCATGCATGTGCGCGATGAACAGCGCGCTGCAAGCATCTCTGGGCGCATGGCTGGCAGCGACATGCATATGGATGAAAATTTGGTGGCTTATTTTGGTGAGGTGGGCGCCGATGGCCATATTCATGAAATGCACATCCACCAAGGTGATGATGCCCTGCATGTGGGGCTCATGGGGGAAAATATTGCCGATAAGTTGAACATAAAGATCATGTCCCCCATGCGTGATCCCATCCAACATTTTGTGATTGATGGCATGGTCCACCATGCCAAGGTTGAACGCAAAAATCTGGGCTACCGCATCACCATGGGTGGCTGTGTGGAAGATGTGATCATTCTCTCCCCACCGCAAGCAGAAATGCTCAGATTTATGCCATTCAAAATGCCGCCAGACACATCAAAATTGCTTCTTTGCCCCATGCCCGGGCTTTTGGTGTCCATGGCGGTATCTGTCGGTGATGAGGTGCAACCTGGTCAGCAATTGGCTGTTGTGGAAGCCATGAAAATGGAAAACATCCTGAGGGCTGAGCGTGCCGCAACCATTTTGGCCATCAAGGCAGAAGCTGGCGACTCACTATCGGTGGATCAGGTTATTATCGAATTTGCCTAAGAAATTCATCCGGCAGGCATGCCATGAGTGCTTGATCAAGCTTGTTCATGTCTGCCGGTATGCCAAGCTTTTTGAGTGATGTGACACCACGATCATCGATCCCACAAGGCACGATATGTTCATAATCGCCAAGGTTATTATCCACATTAATGGATAACCCATGCAAAAAAATTCTGCGGGACACACGGATGCCCAGGGCAGCAATTTTTTCCTCACTGCCATTTTTTCCAACCCAGACACCTGTGCGACCTTCGATGGTGCGGCCATGCACCCCAAGATTGTTCAGTGCATCGATGATCCATTGCTCCAAGGCGCGCAAATAAGCCCTGACATCATCTTGAAAGCGTTCGGTTCTGATCAAGGGGTAAATAATTCTTTGGCCTGGGTTATGAATCGTATAATGCCCACCGCGCCCGGTTTCGATGACTTCATGTTCATGTGTCAGAAGATCTTCTTTCTTGGCTGAACGGCCAGCAGTGATCACGGTTTGATGGCTCAGCCACCAGCATTCTTCCATGGCCATTCCTTGGGCCATGGCGTCCACATGCTGACCCATTCTTATGATGGTTGGGCCATAGGGCAGGGGGTCTATAAATTTATGATGTTTTATCATGTTACCTTGCCCCATAGCATTCCATCGGCTCTTCACAAAGCCAAGGTCATCTGATACCTCCACGCCTTCTATGTGCGGTCGTGGCGGAATTGGTAGACGCGC
>DKOD01000130.1:2996-7977 GCA_002469865.1 Alphaproteobacteria bacterium UBA7371
AGCGTTGAGGTCGCTGTGGGGTAAAACCCGTGGAAGTTCGAGTCTTCTCGACCGCACCATAGAATTTTAATGAAGAATTCTAAGGCATGGAACGCCTGTTTGGGCTGTCTTGGCTTGATGCTTTGCCCGACTTTTTGGTTTTTCCTGTCTTCTCCAAACCCTCCAATATGTATAAAGCGGCAGATGATAGTGGCTTGGTTCTGATGGGAGGATGCCATGGTTGAACAAAAAGCGCGCGATGCCACCATGGAAACCGTCGCACTTACGCCAGCTTATGTCCGAGACATTCTATCTTCCCTCGATGCCGATCGAACTGATGATGTCTGTCAACTTCTGGCCAAGCTCCATCCGGCAGATATTGCCGATGTGTTGGGGTTGGTGCGTAGGGATGAACAGCGGGAATTGTTGGAATGTGTTGCTCCTGATTTGCTGCCTGATATTCTTACCGAGTTAGATGAGCATCTCCGGGATAATATTGTTCAAGAACTTGCCGAGCGTCAGCCTGATTTGATTGCCGATGCCGTGCGGCAGTTGGACAGTGATGATGCTGTGTATCTTTTGGAAGAGCTGGATGATGCCTCCCGGGAGGCTATTCTTGAGATGGTGCCAGAAGAACGCCAGGGTATTGAGGCAAGCCTCCAATATCCTGAGGGTAGTGCTGGGCGTATCATGCAGCGCGAGCTGATCAAGGTCGCGGATTCTTGGACCGTGGGCCAGGTCATTGATTACCTACGCAGCCAGGTTGATTTGCCCCGATCCTTCTATGACCTTTTTGTGGTGGATTCCGCCCAACGCCCTGTGGGCACCGTCGCCCTTTCAAGCCTATTGCGCGCACAACGTGCAACATTGGTGATTGATGTTGCAGATCGCGACTTGGATCTGATTGGCATGAACATGGACCAAGAGGACGTGGCCTTTCAGTTTAGCCAATATGACCTGACTTCTGCGCCGGTTATCGACGCATCGGGGGCCTTGATTGGCGTTATTCTGGTGGATGACATCATGGATGTGATCGAAGAGGAGGCAGATGAGGATATCCGACGCCTTGGTGGTGTTGGTGATGAAACCATGTCGGATAGTTTCATCGTCACAGCCAGAAAGCGCCTGATATGGCTTGGGGTCAATTTGGTCACGGCATTTTTGGCAGCGATGGTGATTGCCCGGTTTGAAGGTGAAATCGGCGAGATGGTGGCCTTGGCTGTGTTGATGCCCATTGTGGCATCGATCGGTGGTAATGGTGGCACCCAATCCTTGACCGTGGCCGTGCGCGCATTGGCCACCAAAACCCTCACCCCCACCAATGCCATGCGTGTGATTGGCCGTGAGGCATTGGTGGGGCTGCTGAATGGTTTTGTCTTGGCGTTGTTAACGGCATTGGTGGCGTATGTTTGGTTTGCCAATCCTTTGCTGTCGCTGGTTATTGGCATGGCCATGGTGCTGAACATGATCACCGCAGCATTATTTGGGGTTGTGGTGCCCATGGTTCTGGAACGTTTTGGTGCAGACCCTGCTGTGGCATCAGGTGTTTTTGTCTCCACGACCACCGATGTGGTCGGGTTTTTTGCCTTTTTGGGCCTCGCGACCATTATTCTTCTGTGAGCAACGGGAGGATCTTCTTGGAAAGTCAGACGGTTAAGAAATTGCATCTGAAAAAATTATGTGTGGGTGCGTCAGATATTTCTGATCTTGAGCATTGGCAACAGGGGCGTTGCATGCTGCTGGCTGATGCCATGGGGTATGATGTGCCCTTTCATCGGACCAGAAGAATGCCCCGCAGGCGTGAAGAAATTCTCAATGGTGGTTCATTATATTGGGTAATCAAAAGACGGATCACGGTCCGTCAGCATGTTATTGATATGCTCAATGTTGATGTGGAAGGCACCACCTATTGTGATATCCTTCTCCATCCCAAATTATTTTTGGTGGAACCAAGACATGCCAGACCGTTTCAAGGATGGCGTTATTTGGATGATGATGTTGCACCATCGGATCTCAATGCTGCCGGTGCCGATATGCCGGCTTCAATGTTGGCCGAGCTTGAAGATCTTGGGCTTCTTTGATCACGGCTCAATGTTATCAATAAGCCTCGTGTTGCCAAGCCACGCCGCAGCCAAAAGTCTTTGCCCTTGCTGATAGGTTTTGGCGTTATTCATCTCCGGTAGGTCCACAAGGCTGACATAATCAACCTTGTCGAAACCAGCTTGCAGCAACATTTGTGCACCCAAAACGGGTGCTTGTGCCACTGGCAGGCTGCCCATGTGCAACATGTTTTTTATTTCATTTAGGGTTTTGTACATGCCGGCGGCTTTGGCGCGTTGCGTTTGGTCCAAATATTGGTTGCGTGACGACATGGCCAAACCGTCATCTTCGCGCATCGTTGGTGCGGCAAGAATTTCGCAGGGCAAGCGACAATCCTCAACCATCTGGCGCACCACCATAATTTGCTGAAAATCTTTTTCCCCAAAAATGGCAAGGTCAGGGGCGAGCCCGCCAAGCAATTTGTTCACAACAGTGGCAACACCGTCAAAGAAATGCGGACGATACTGACCCTCAAGCTTGCTGGCGATGGGCCCAGGCACAACCATGGTTCGTGGGCCTGCAGGGTAGAGGTCTTGAACATCCGGCACATAGGCATGCGCCACCTTAAGCTTAGTAAGTTGCGCAAGATCCTCCTCAAGACCCCTCGGGTAGCTTGCAAAATCTTCATGTGGTGCAAATTGGGTGGGGTTTACAAAAATGCTCACCACAACTTCATCCGCATGTTCTTTTGCAAGACGCACCAGGCTGAGATGACCCTCATGGAGGGCCCCCATGGTGGGAACTAATGCCAAGCGTAGGTTTTTTTTTCGCGTGGATCGAAATGATTGAAGAGTGTGATGGATAAGTACCGACATTATGTTTAAATTTTCATGCTTTTTGTAGTCTGGTTGCGATTCGTATCAGGCGTGTCGTTATCAGTTTCCTGCTACCTGTGCCAATCATCAGGATGGCGTTATGAAAAGGGGTGCGCAAGCATGCACATCATTGTGGTTGGCAACGAAAAAGGTGGAAGCGGCAAAACCACCACCTCCATGCATATTGCAACTGCCTTGATGTCGCTGGGTTGCTCTGTGTCGGGCATGGACCTCGACATTAGGCAGCGTTCTTTCACACGTTACATGGAAAACAGGCTCGCTTTTGCCCAGCGCCATCATGTGGCCATCAATCACCCCAAATTCATTCGCTTCACACCTTGTGACCTGTCGGATAGGGAAGAGGCAGCCCTAGCTGATGAAGCGGCGATGGAGGATTGTCTTTTAAGGGCATCTGATGCTGATTTTTTGATCATCGATTGTCCCGGTTCCGACACCACGGCGTCGCGTTATGCCCATAGCCACGCCGACACCATCATCACCCCAATCAATGATTCCTTTGTGGATCTCGACCTCATTGGCGTTGTGGATCCGGATAGTTTCAAGGTGTTGCGGCCGAGTTTTTATGCAGAGATGGTGTTCAAGGCCCGGCAAAAAAGAGCGGGCCGTGACCGTGGTGAGGTGGATTGGGTAATCCTGCGCAACCGCATGGCACAAATCATGGCCCATAATCAAAAACGTGTTGGCGATGCGTTGGATGAATTGTCCAAGCGTGTTGGCTTTCGGGTGATTCCTGGCATGTCCGAGCGTGTTGTGTTTCGTGAATTATTCCCCAAGGGGCTTACATTGATGGACTTGGGCAAAAATGATGGCGAAGCCAAGATGACGATGTCCAACATTGCGGCGAGACAGGAAGTTCGTGCCATGTTGGCAGCCTTAAACCTACCATTAACGGGTTCGAAATGAGAACAAATTCGGGGCTTCCCAGCCTGGATGTAATGGGGTAGCCCTGACCAATTATGAAAAACTTAATGGGAGTGTTTGATGCCACGTATACGTAAGGCAATTTTCCCCGTGGCCGGCATGGGCACCCGTTTTCTTCCTGCAACAAAAGCCATGCCAAAGGAAATGCTTCCCGTGGTGGATAAGCCCATCATCCAATATGCGGTGGAGGAGGCCCGTGAGGCTGGTATTGAAGAGTTTATCTTTGTGACCGGCCGAGGCAAAACAGCCCTTGAAGATCATTTTGACCGCAACCCGGAATTGGAGCGTTTGCTGAAAGACCGCGGCAAAGATATGCAGCTTAGGTTGGTGCGCGACAGTCAGCTGGATTCTGGACAAATTGCCTACACCCGACAATATGATCCATTGGGGCTTGGGCATGCAGTGCTTTGTGCCCGCCATCTGGTAAATGGGGAGCCCTTTGCGGTGATCCTTCCCGATGATTTGGTAAAGTCCCAGGTACCCTGCTTGAAGCAAATGGTTGAAGCCCATGAGCGTCTTGGCGGAAACCTGGTGGCCGTCATGGAGGTCGAAGGTAAGGCCATTGAACGTTACGGCGTTATCACGCCTGGGGAACGTCAGGGCAATTGCATAGAGGTGCGTGGCGTGGTGGAAAAACCATCTGAGGCGCAGGCCCCATCCAACCTCGCGGTGATTGGGCGTTACATCCTTGAGCCAAAATTATTTTCCTATTTATCCCAAGCGGATCGTGGGGCCGGTGGTGAAATCCAACTAACCGATTCCATGGCCAAATTGATTGTGCCCGGGAATTTCCATGGCGTTCTGTTTGAAGGGGAACGTTTTGATTGTGGGGATAAGGCTGGGTTTGTGAAGGCAACAATTGCCATGGCCTTGGCGCGTGACGACATCGGTGATGAGGTTCGTGCCTATCTTGAAAGCCTTCAACATTAATCGGGAGTTGCATTGATGCGTGTGGTGATGATTGGTACCGGCTATGTGGGCCTTGTATCTGGAACCTGTTTTGCTGATTTTGGCCATGAGGTCGTTTGTGTCGACAAAAATGAACAAAAGATTGATCAGCTCAATCAAGGCGGCATTCCTATTTATGAGCCAGGGCTTGATTTGTTGGTTGCCCAGAATGTGAAGGAAGGCCGACTTCGCTTCAC
>DKOD01000130.1:8367-11843 GCA_002469865.1 Alphaproteobacteria bacterium UBA7371
TCACGCCGTGGCGATGGCCATGCTGATTTGACTTATGTTCATGCAGCCGTCGATGAAATCGCCGACGCCATGACCAAACCCACATTGGTGGTGACCAAATCCACCGTCCCGGTGGGCACCAACAGGGGTATTTTTAATCGCCTGAAAGCCCGCCGGCCTGATTTGGAGCCTGAGGTTGCCTCGAATCCAGAATTTTTGCGGGAAGGTTCGGCCATTGAAGATTTTAAGCGACCTGATCGTGTGGTGGTTGGCGCAGAGACCGAAATGGCACAAAAATTGATGGAGCGGTTATACCGCCCCCTCAACCTAAATCGGGTGCCTCTGATGATCACAGGATTGGAGACGGCAGAACTGATCAAATATGCGGCCAATGCCTTTCTTGCGACCAAAATCACATTCATTAATGAGATGGCAGATTTGTGCGAAAAAGTTGGTGCAAATGTTCAAGAAGTTGCCCGTGGCATGGGTTCGGACAACAGAATCGGCCCAAAGTTTCTGCATGCTGGTCCAGGCTATGGGGGGTCGTGTTTTCCTAAGGATACCCTGGCTTTGGTCAAAACTGGTCAAGATGCAGGCGCGCCAATCACCATCGTTGAACAAGTGGTTGGTGTGAATGAGGCCCGCAAAGCAGCCATGGCTGATAAGATTCTGGCGGCAGCTGGTGGGGATCTTCAGGATAAGAAAGTTGGTATTCTTGGGGTCACATTTAAGCCCAACACCGATGACATGCGCGACGCACCAAGCCTCGCCATTATCCCACGGCTTCAATCTTTTGGGGCCAAGATCTCTGCCCATGACCCAGAGGGCATGAAAGAGGCAGCCCATTTGCTCGATGGGGTCACTTGGGCAGAGACACCCCTGGACGCCATCAAAGATGCCGATGTGCTGGTTTTGCTCACCGAATGGGACACTTATCGGGCCCTTGACCTGCATAAGGTGGCAAGCCTCATGAGGCAGCATGTTTTTGTGGATTTGCGTAACGTCTATAAGAAGGATGAGGTCGAAGAGGCGGGTTTCTCATTCTCTGGGGTTGGTGTTCCTGGAACCAATATTGGTCCAGCATGAACGAACGCCCGTCATTAACTCTTGGTTAATGGTGGGATCACGCGGCAGCCCAGGCCTATTTTCCTGAGGTTGCTGCAGGCAGATCCAGCAGTTTCCTGGTCAAGCCCCTCAAGTCTGGCTCTGTATAACCTGACACCTTCTGGGCTCTCCACGCGGGCAATGCGGACAATGCCGGTGGATTTTGTTGTGCTCATCGCCTTGTTGGCCATCAATTCGGCTTTTTCTTTGGTTGTGAAGGCGCCAACCTGCAATGACCAGTCGCGCGGTGTGTTTTGTGTGATGGAAGAATTGATCACGCTTTCGATGGATGGGGCGCTGCCCATGGCAAGCATGCGGGGTCTTGGCAACGGAACACCGGCAACAACAATGCTCGCTGACTTTGTCGCAGCCAAACGATAATCTTGAGGCATGGAGACATGTTGGGGAGGTTGTCCTGACGAGACAGCGAACGTCTCTCGGGGCGATAGCTTGGCAAAAGCACGATCCAAAAGATCTTCCATATGAGCATTGCGTGTTTTGCCTGAACGGCCACCCATGACCACCGCAATAACCCGATGTCCTTTGCGCAGGGTGGACGCCACAAGATTGAAACCCGCAGCATTGGTATAACCAGTTTTTACCCCATCGGTGCCATCATAGCTTTTGAGCAATTTGTTATGGTTGCGGTAATTTCGGCCCTTATAGCCAAAAGCGCGTGTGGAAAAATAACGGTAATAATAGGGGTAATGTTTCATCATCGCCCGGGCCAACATGGCCATGTCTTTGGCTGTTGTTAATTGTCCAGGCGCGGTAAGGCCGGAGGCATTTTTGAATGTGGTGCGTGTGAGGCCCAACTTTCTAGCCATGGCCGTCATCTTGCGTGCGAATTTGACTTCGCTACCGGCCAATTTTTCGGCAATTGCCGTGGCGACGTCATTGGCGCTTTTGGTGGTAAGGGCAAGAATAGTTTGTTCGACGGTGATGGAATTGCCCGCACCCACATTGAGTTTTGAGGGTGGGCGACCTGCAGCATATTTTGAAAATTTTACGCGGTCAGTTAACTTCAGTCGACCTGCATCGACCTCACGGAAAATCATGTAAAGGGTCATGATTTTTGTTAGGGATGCTGGATGACGTAGCTCTTGGGCATTGGCTTGATAGAGCACCTTGCGTGTGTCGGCATGAATAACATAGCCAGCATATTTGCTGTTTGCCTGCACAGCATCTCCACTGGCAAGGATAAACAACAAACAAATCACCCAAATTTTTGTCATCATCAATCTCATGCTTCTTTCATACACGAATCACCCCTTGCGGGAAAATTGTGCAGCGCACAAAAAAATATTGACATGGGCGAAAAACAAGCGCAAATAGAGTTATGTTGCATCGCACAATAAGTGTTAGTTTTTTTCGGAGTAGTCAAATGAAAGACCAATTTAACGCACAAAACATCGAGCAGAACATGAAAAACGTGTTCGAGCAGTCCAGCAAAAACATGGAAGACATCACCGCCATGACAAAAGAAAATGTTGAGGCATTTGTTCAGGCCATGACCATTGCTTCTAAGGGTATGGAAGAAGTGATGGCTGAAGTCATGGCCTATTCCAAGCAGCAGGCTGATGAATTCGCAAATGTGTCCAAAGAAGTTTCTTCTGTGAAGAATGTCGAAGACTTTGTGAACCATCAGTCAGAATTCACCAAGCATGCTTTTGAAAGCTATGTTGAAGAGATGACCAAGGTTGGTGACATGATGATTTCCAATGCCAAGGAAGCCATGGAACCAATCTCTGCACGCATGAATGCCATGAACGACCATGTGAATTCAGCCATGGCCAACGCCAAGGCCTAATGATCTTCTTGCATCGTTAAGCAATTGACTAAGGCCCACCAGTTTTGGTGGGCCTTTTTGTTAAAGTAGGTTTGCATGCACGAATATTCCCAGCATTTTCATCAGCAGCTCAAACTGAGTGGTCGCCCCAACATGTTTGTGGTTGCCAGCTTTGCCATGCCTGAACAACCAAGGTTTCAGCAAAGGCAAAGCCTACCAGCATCAGCAATTGCTGTGTTTGAGAATGGCGTGGCCCTACTGTCTGGCCTGCCTGGTTGCCATATTTTGGGCTGTGATTATGCTCAGATGGAATGGTTGGGGTCGGTACGCACCAAGCATCTTGGTTTTGTGGATGATTTGGCGTTTGCGGTGCGAAAGAATGATCTCGGCTTTGCAGATTATCTGTTGATGAGCCGCTCCCGCATCGGTTATTGGGATTTGGGCACAAACCGCCGCAGGATCACTGCCCTTGCAGATGAACTCTCTGCGCTCTACCTGTGAACACAGGCCACAGACATATGATTAAGGAATTCACCTTGTCCGACGACATAGATCAGGATCAGGATCAAGAAACCGGTGTCATTACCCGGACGCGTCCGCGGAC
>DKOD01000073.1 GCA_002469865.1 Alphaproteobacteria bacterium UBA7371
CACTGGCTGGTTATCACTGACATGGATGGCAGCAACAGTACCTGCGCGCGTTGCGGTGATCGGGTTCATGACCTTCATGGCCTCAACAATAAGTAATGTTTGCCCAATAGTAACCCTGTCGCCAACAGAAACAAAATTTGCGGCACCTGGTTCAGGGGCGAGATACACCGTGCCCACGATGGGAGAGTTGACGGTGTTTTCTGAGGATTGCGGTGCGGAATTTGTTGAGGCACTTGTGGCGGCAACAGTCATTTGTGGTGTGGAGGATGTTGGGGCAGGCTGGGCGGCAACGACATGGCGCTCACGGGCAACCCTGACACGAATTTCTGTATCTTCAACCTCGATTTCGCTTAAGTCACGCGCATCCAGCACATCGGCAAGCATGTCCAATAGGTTTTTTGTCTTTTTGTCTGACATGTTATGTCCTGTCCTTTTGTTGAATTTTGGTCAAAAGACCCTCGAAGGCCATCTGGTAGCTCATGGCCCCGAAACCTGAAACAAGACCCACACAGGCGGGAGCGATCATGGAATGATGCCTAAATTCCTCGCGCTGATGAACATGGGACAAATGAAGTTCCACGGCAGGCAAGCAGGAAGCTTTGATGGCATCATGCAGCGCGATGGAGGTGTGGGTTAAAGCGCCAGCATTGATAAGCAAACCCGTGACGTCTTCATCTGTCCAAGCGTGTATTTTGTCCACAAGAAAACCTTCACTGGAGGATTGGTAATCCAACAACACAATTCCTTTGCTGCGGGCATGATCCCGAAGCATGTCCAAAATATCAGCCAATGTCTGTTGGCCGTAGATGCCTGGTTCCCGTTTGCCGAGACGATCCAGATTAGGCCCATTCATGATGCCAATCTTCATCATGCCGCTCCGATCAAAACCCGTGGCTGATGATTCACCCACGGTCTAACGAACTAATAATATCTTGCATGCGTGCATGCCAAGGGTCACCGGGTTGCAAGCTTTGATTAGCTCTTTTGGCAAACCAAAGGGCATCGTCTTTTTTTCCCTGGCGAAGGCGCAATTCAGCGGTAACCGCCTCAGCTCGGCCCTGATTTCCCAATTCATCATAGGTGCGTGCAAGTAAGGTCCAATAGCTAACCAAGTCGCTCAGGTTGGGTTCAAAACGCAACAGCAAGGTAACGGCAGCTTGTTTTTCTTCACCGCTGGCCTTTGCAAGGCATTTTGCTTGGCCCAGCGCAATGATGGGGTTTTGGGGTCTTGCCTTATGGGCCTGGGCATAGGTTGCACATGAACGTTGCAGCTCGCCTGATGTGTAATAAAGCTCTGCGGCGAGGTCCAAATTATACGGATTATTGGGGTCTTTTTGGTCGAGCTGCTTGAGCATGGCGTCGCGATCCTGGCTGCGCCCAAGCCTATTATAGGCAATAGCCTTACCCATCAGAGCAGGAATGTCCGTTTCATTGGCATAGGAGCGCAACACCGCATTAGGATCCATCAAAAAACCTTTTAATTTTGCCTGAACACGACGATGGGTATGCATTAATTTGGTGTTGTCGGAATCCACAAGCCCACTTGGGTCGGGGGTGCTCTCCAGCATGGAAATTCGGTCCGGGGTCATGGGATGTGTGGAGATATATTGCAGGATGTCACTTCTGTTCCGTCCGCTTTGTCGGTCAAGCATGTCCAGAAACATGGATAACCCCTTGGGATCCTCACCAATTTGGGTCAAAAACTTACGACCAGCTTGGTCGGCAGCGGCCTCATGGGCGCGGGAAAAGGCCAAATTTGCTGAGGCTTGTAGCCCCATGCCTGTCATCACACCGGAACCCACAACATCACCGGAGCCAGCCAATCCACCCGCTGCGCCAAGTAATGCGCCGGCAATGGACAAAAAGCGTGTGTCGCGCTGAAACTCTAGTCTGCGGGCAACATGCCCTGCGGCTATGTGGCCAATTTCGTGGGCAAGAACACCGCGCAAGACATTGGGCCCAGGTGCGGCCATGATTAACCCTGCATTCATATGCACGATGCGGCCAGCCATCACGAAGGCATTCCAGTTGGTTCTGCCATTCACTTCAACTTTTCCATCGGCAACGCCAGCGACCTCATAAAGGGGCGCAGCAAGCTCACGGAAATAGCCATCCATCTCCGCATCCCGGATGGCGCTATTGGCCAGCATGGGGATAGCTATTAGGAAGAACACAAAAGTCAGGGTGATCTTTTTCATCACATCCTCCGCCCTTGGGCCGTCAATTAAGGAATTACGATGCCTTACCCTAGCATACCTGAATCGTTCCGCGCGATGGATGTTCTCAGAAATGCCAATTTGTTAGAGCAAATGGGCAAAAGGATTTGCCATTTGGAAGTGGGACAACCAAGGTATCCCATGCCTCCAATATTGCTCCAAGAACTAGCCAGCAGACAGCATGATTTGGATATTCATGGCTACACGTCAGCCTGGGGTCGTGACGAATTCAAAAAAGCAATAGGATCGCTTTACCAATCAGAATTTGGTCTTGACATTTCCCATGACAAAATTGCTGCCACAACAGGTTCATCGGCGGCGTTTCAAATGTTGTTTCAATGGGGGGCATGTCTTGGCAAGTGCTTGGCTCTTACCAACCCTGGCTATCCAGCATACCGAAACATTGCCCAAGCTGTTGGGTTATCCACCACACCGATAACGCTCCAAGAGGATCAGTTTGAACTGCGTCTTAAAGAGGTTGAGGAAGCTTTTTCCCAACAGCCTTTCGACATGTTGCTCGTCGCCAACCCGTCGAATCCAACAGGTGGCTTTACCAGCTATGTGGAAATGAAGAGGATCAGCAATTTTTGTGCTTCTCATGGTATCTTGCTGATTTCAGACGAAATTTATGGAAGTCTTGTTCATGATGGCCAAGCCTTTACCCTTGCTGGTGAGGGTGATCATGTGGTGGTCGTCAACAGTTTTTCCAAATCTTTTGGCATGCCCGGTTGGCGTATAGGATGGTTGTTGGCGCCTTCATTTATGTTGGCATCGCTGGAGCCTTTTGCGCAGAATTTTCATATTTGCCCCCCCACAATTTCTCAAATTGCCGGAGAATTGGCCGTGGCACATCGGGATCAATTTGCTGGTTTAATTGGGCATATGGCCCGCAACCGAGAGATCATGTTGCGGGGTTTGCGGGCATGTCCTCAGATATTTTTCTGCCCGCCATCGGGGGCGTTTTATGTCTATGCCCGTTTGTTGGACCATCCCCTTGCAAATGACAGCATGGCGCTATCAAAAGCCCTGTTGGAACAGGTTGGTGTTGCCCTAACACCAGGAATAGATTTTGACCCAATTCGTGGGCAACAATGGTTTCGCATGTCTTACGCTGGAAACATAAATGATGTGGAGGAGGGGGT
>DKOD01000079.1 GCA_002469865.1 Alphaproteobacteria bacterium UBA7371
AGCTGCCGCAAATAATGCACCATGAATAAATGGTGCACTTATTGCGCTTTGTTGGCAAGTGCAAAAGCGCAAAAATTGCGCTTTTGGGTTGCACTGTCATTATGCGACCCTGCGCCCTGAAACCAGCACCTCGCGCACCTGGGGCGTGTCAGATACCACCCCAAAACGAATGAGATCGGCCCGCATGCCAGGGCTTAAGATGCCTCGATCCACTAGCCCTGCGGCCTTGGCTGGGTTGTGGGTCACGGTTGCGATGGCCCCAGCAAGGTCGTCAATAATATTGGCAAGCTTCCATGCGCTCATCAAAAGCGCGGCGGGGACATAGTCAGAGCTTAAAATGTCCAACAGCCCATGTTCAGCCAGATTTCTTGCCGCCACATTGCCTGAATGGGAGCCACCCCTAATTAGGTTTGGTGCCCCCATGATGATGGCTTGGTTGGCTTCGCGGCAGCGTTTGGCTGCATCGATGGTGGTGGGAAATTCTGCAATCGTTGCGCCCGCCTTGATGCTGTTGGCAACATCCTCATCGGTGGCGTCATCATGGCTTGCCAGGCGCGCCCCCACCTTGGTGGCATGGTCAATGATAATCTGTGTGTGTTTGGCGCCATTTTGTCTCTGCAAATCAAAGAGTTTCTCAAAATGGGCTTCCACAGCTTCGCTGCTCATGCCTTGCTTGCCTTGCAAATATTGGCGGAATTTTGAAATATCCCTGAATTGTCGTTGGCCGGGTGTGTGGTCCATCATGGATATGATGCGCACGCCATCTTCAGCGCCAAATTGATGAATTTCGTCAATTAATGTTTCGGAGCAAATTTCGGCCCGCAAATGGATCAAATGGTTGATTTTAAGCCGCTCTGCTTTTGACAAAAGTTGAATTTCATCGGCCACGTCACGGGCATAACTGTCATAACCATGAACCCGCTCAGAAAGAATTGAACCGACCCGCAGGGCGTCAAAAACCGTTGTGATTCCAACCCCAGCGAGTTCGGAATCATGGGCAAGCACTGCCGCAGCCTTTGGCCAATGAACACCTGGGCGAGGCTGAAGATGACCCTCAAGATTGTCGGTGTGAAGTTCCACCAATCCTGGTGCCAAGTAATCACCGCCGCAATCATGGGCGTCATTCATTGGGCAGGGGCCATGATCAATTTCTGTGATGACACCATCGTGGACCACCAGATGGCCACTGATAACGTTGTCTGCGGTGATAATACGCGCGTTGGTGTAGGATCTTGTGGTCATGTTGTTCCTCACGGGTTAGGTAGGTTCGTGTTTATAGCCGATGATTGTGAAAAAAATGTTTAAAAGATTTGCAATTTATGCGGTGCCCGCTGCGGAAGATCCTCTCTTCCTGCTGGCAAGCCGCTGGCTTGGTTGGGATAGCGCCCATGCCCAACATTTTGAGCCACCCAAGGGTTTGGACAAGCCATCTTGGGACAAGCTCACAGCCCGTCCCAGAAAATATGGGTTTCATGGCACGCTTAGGCCACCCATGGTCACGGCCCATGGGGTCGGTCGCGAGGATATTATTTGTGTGATGCAGGATGTTGCCTTGCACCACCATGCCTTTGAGGCAGCTCTTGAATTGACCAACATGGATGGTTTTTTTGCCCTGACCCTTGCCACCCATCAAAATGAGATGCATGCGCTTGCCCAAGAGCTGGTGCTTGCCACCGATGGGTTGCGTGCAACACCAAGCGAACAAGAGCTTGAACGCCGCCGGGCTGTGGGTTTGACCAAGCGACAGGATGAGCTTCTCCGGGCCCATGGATATCCATATGTTTTGGATGAATTTCGTTACCACATGACCCTTAGCGGGGTTGTGGACCCAATGCAGCAAGCCGAGGTTGCAGATATTGTCCGCAATCATCTTCCCAAAAACCGCCTCAGCTTGAAGATGGATCGGCTGACACTTCTGGGTGAGGACGGGGCTGGAATGTTTCATGTGATCACAACTGCCCGCTTAAGTTTTTGATGGCATGTTCCAGTCTGGCAATGCCCGTTTCCAGATCTTGGTCATTGTTTATTTCGGCAAATTGACGCTCGGGTACCAGCTCTGGTTCCCAAGACAGGTCTTCCAAACGTTTGGCAATGGAGCTTGCATCCTCTCGCCCCCTTGCGGCCAAACGTCGGGCCCGTTCTTCCCTCGGGGCGGTGATATGGACCACCAAGCTGTGGGGGTATTTGGCCATTAACCCTGGCAGGGCGCGACGGGCACCATTGATCAACAAAATATCGTCAATGGCGCAATCTTCAAAATCATTGGGAACAGCATAGGTGATGTCATGGGCGCGCCAAGACAAAAAGATTTTGCCGGCAAGCTGCATTTCCCTCAGCAATTCTTCGTTCACCTGCTGGTCGCCCGATCCGTCAGGGCGCTGGCTTGTCACCAGGCGCGGTGCCAGTTTTACCTTGGCATCTTTCTTGGCCAGGCCTTCCATAAGGCTGTTTTTGCCAACCCCTGAAGCGCCCACAACAAATAAGACCCTGGCCATCATCGGGCCACCGCATGATCCCGAATGTCGATGGTTCGGTCGCACACCTCATCGCGCGCTGCTTGGTCATGAAAAATACCGATAATGGCGACCTGCCGCTGTTTGGCTTCATGGATCAAATCAAGAACAATCTTGCGGTTTTCTTGGTCAAGGCTGGCGGTTGGTTCGTCCAAAAGCAAAACGGGATAGGGGTGAACAAATCCTCTTGCAATGTTAATTCTTTGTTGTTCCCCACCGGAAAATGTCAGGGGTGAAAGCTGCCATAGTGATGTGGGTATGCGCAGTCGTGTCAGAAGTTCTTCAGCCAGCTCTTTGCCTTGTTCCCAATTTCCCCCAGCCTTCTGAAAAGGCTCCGCGACCACTTCCAAAGCGGGAACCCTTGGCACCACACGCAGAAATTGGCTCACATAACCAAGGCGCGATGCACGCAAGTCCAGCACAATTCGTGGGTCAGCACCGACGATTTCAGTGCCATTGACCATAATGGAACCGCCATCGGCAAGGTAATTGCCGTAGATCATGCGCAGCAAGGTGGACTTGCCCATGCCAGAAGGTCCCGTGAGTGCAACGCATTCACCAGGATCGACATGCAGGGACATATTGGCGAATACCTCAATGCGTGCATCACCTTGATTATGCAGGGTAAAGCTCTTGCTTAAATTGTTGATCTCGATGCCGCTCATGTTTGCAACACCGAGGAAACCAGCAATTGCGTGTAGGCATGCTGGGGGTCATCAAGAATTTGGTCTGCAAGTCCTGACTCCACCACATGGCCATCCTTCATCACCAATGCACGGTCTGCCAGCAGCCGCACCACGGCCAGGTCATGGGTGACAATAATTACGGCCAGGCCAAGATCACGAACCAAACCGCGCATGGTGTCAAGAAGCCGCGCTTGTACCGAGACATCAAGGCCACCGGTCGGTTCATCCATCAAAATCAATTTGGGTTTGGTCACAAGGTTCCGCGCGATTTGCAGGCGCTGCTGCATGCCCCCAGAAAATGTTCTTGGCTTATCGTCAATACGGCCGGTTTGAATTTCCACACGGTCCAACCAATGTTCTGCTTCAGCCCGGATGTTGCCATAGTGGCGTTGGCCAATGGCCATCAATCTTTCCCCAATATTGCCACCTGCCGACACACCCATGCGCAGGCCATCCCGCGGATTTTGGTGAACAAATGCCCATTCAGTTCGGGTTAATTGCCGATGTTGGGCAATATTCATGGCAAGGATATCCTGGCCGCGGTAGGTGATGTGTCCCCCATCGGGTTGCTGCTGGCGGGCCAAACAGGAAAGTAAGGTGGACTTCCCTGACCCGGACTCCCCCACAATACCAAGCACTTCACCAGCATGA
>DKOD01000096.1:0-3008 GCA_002469865.1 Alphaproteobacteria bacterium UBA7371
TCTGGCAACCTCCGCAAGATGGTTGATAAGGGCGTTCTTAACATGGACGACATCGTCCAGGTTTGGTCATCTAAGTTGATTCCAAACGGCCCAATCGTTCTGCGTAAAGCGCTTCCACAAGATGCAAAAGACGCCATGGTTGGTTTCAAGCAGTGGCTCATCAAGAACGACCAAGAGTGCAACGAAAATGTTGCCAACGGCGTTGTGAAGGCTTGGGTGCCTGTTGACCATTCTTTCTACGAAGGCATCGTGAAGGCCCGTAAGGCCAAGATCGAAGCCGCCAAGAAAGGCAGCTAATTTCGCCTAACATTCAGGGGCGCCGATTTGGCGCCCCTGTTCTCTATTGATCATTTGTTGATCTGGAACCACATATGTCCGACACAACCTACCAAAACTATGACGTGATCGAACGGCGGCTGAATGAAATGGCCCGTCAGCGCCTGATCTACACACTCATCACCATTGGTGTTTTTGTTCTTCTCATGGGTGTTGGCATCACCATGGCGGAAGAAAATAACGCGGGCAGTTTTTCGCGCGGTTTTACGAATTTTTTTGATTATCCTGTTGATCTTTTTGAGCAAACTTTTGAGTATGGTTGGGGCTGGTGGTCGTTGGTGCTCAAACACACGCCAGAGCTTTTCTCCACCATCAACATGGCACTGTTTTCCACCCTATTTGGTTTCACCTTTGCGGTGATCCTTGGTGTTCTTGCCGCCCGCAATGTGGTGCAAAGCAAGATTGTGGTCGCCGTGACGCGCCGCGCGCTCGACATCATGCGTTCCTTCCCAGAGCTGGTCTTTGCCATGATCCTTTTGTACCTCATGGGTCGGTCGCTTCTTCCAGCCGTGATTGCGGTGACCATCCACACGATTGGTGCTTTGGGAAAGTTGTTTTCTGAAGCGGTTGAAAATATTGACGACAGACCGTTAGAGGGTTTGCGTGCATCGGGTGCAAGCTGGTTTCAGCAAATCCGCTTTGGTGTTTTGCCCCAGGTCTGGCCCCTGTTTTTCTCCTATGGTTTGTTGCGGATGGAGATTAACGTGCGTGCCTCCACCATTCTGGGCTTTGTGGGTGCCGGTGGTATTGGTGAGGCCCTGAGCACCATGATCCAATGGCGCTATGGCGCAGAGATTTTGGCCATTATGTTCCTGCTGGTCCTGACCATCACCTCGCTTGATTATCTCTCCCGTTATGTCCGCTTCCGCATGATTGGAGAACAGTCATGACCGCCGTCGATTTTCAGGCTATTGAAAACCGCCACAAGCGGGTTTTTCGTAAGGCGCAGCGTGGCCGTGAAGTTGCTGTTGGCGCTGTTGTCTTGGTTCTTCTTTATGTTGTTGTGTCTTTGATGCAATTTGATTTGGGCGGTGTGGCTCGCCGTTGGGACGCGACAAGGGCAGCCTTATTCACACTCGATCTGTATGCGTACAAGGATCATGTAAGCCATGAATGGGACGCATTTGAGCCCAAGGTCAGTTTTGAAGGCGGCCACCGCTTTGTGTATGAGCCAGCACCGGAATGGTTGGCGGCCACTAACGACAATGGATATGCGGTGAATTTTGATAGCGGTATTCAATTTGTCCTCTATCAGGATGCGGCGGTTGTCAAAAATGTTCCCGATGCCACCCAAGAATATGAAATCAAGCGTGATGGTGACGGACGGCCTTATGTCGTTGGATTCCAGGACCGACCAGAAGACCTGCCCGAATGGATTATTGCCACGGAAAACAGGGTGGAGGTACGCCCCTCACTCTGGGAGCGTATGCAGGTTTATGGCCGCAAAATTGAAATCCATCGCTATTCTTTTGGGTGGAATTATTTCTGGTTTGATTTTGGCAGCCCGCTGACCAATGTTGGTCCACTTGAAGCCATCGGCCTGATGTTTGATGACAATCAGGTTGTTCGTGGCACGCCCAATCATGAATTGGTGGCCACGGAATTTTTGAACAACAGTCTATGGCAACATGGCAATATCTTCATGGCTTTATTTGAGACCTTGTTGATGGCCGTGCTTGGCACCGCTCTTGCCTCTATGTTCGGCCTGCCTCTTGCCTTTTTGGCCGCGCGGAATGTGTCGCCATTTCCAGTGATACGTTTCATCAATAGGCGTCTTTTTGATCTGTTGCGTGGCATTGACATGTTGATTTGGTCATTGATTTTTTTGCGCGCTTTTGGCCCAGGTTTGTTCACGGGTGTTTTTGCCATTGGATTCACCGATACCGGGTCATTGGGCAAGTTGATGTCCGAAGCAATTGAGAATGCCGACCGGAGACAGGTTGATGGCATGAAATCCACTGGTGCGAGCAAACTGCAGCAGCATCGTTTTGGCATCATTCCTCAGATTCTGCCCATCTTTGTTTCCCAATCTCTTTATTATCTGGAGTCCAACACCCGTTCTGCTGTGATCATCGGGGCCATGGGTGCTGGTGGTATCGGGTTGCAATTTTTGGGTGCCCTGCAAACAGGTAATGATTTCGAAAATGTCGCCTATATGGCGTTTTTGATCCTGGCCCTTGTGATCATCATCGACAACTTGTCAGGACGTCTGCGCCGCGCACTTATTCGCCCGGAAGAGCGTCACACGTAACTTTTTTGGAGTTTGGATCATGAACAACTTTGTCGCTTTTTGTTTGGCCTTGATGCTGGCAAATCCTGTTGCTTTTGCCCAAGAGCAGCAAGCTGGCAATCAGGCCTCGGCTAACGCAGATCAAACCTTCCAAGCCCTGATCGATAAATGCGATGATATCGACATGATGATGCTTCGTGCCCGCGTGAGGGTTGAACATGGCCGCACCACGCCAGAAGCACAGGCCAAATCCACGGACATGGTGAACCAGGCTTTTGCCCTTTGTGGCGAGGGCAAGATGGAGGAGGGAAAGGCGCTTCTTCAGGACGCCTATGGGGTGGCAAAAGCGGGTGTTGATGAGCGCTTTGTGGCCGAAAGCGAACAAGCTGAAGAAAAGCCAACTGAAGCTGTCGAGGCGAAAGCTGATGCAGGCGCGGCGTCA
>DKOD01000096.1:3381-11202 GCA_002469865.1 Alphaproteobacteria bacterium UBA7371
ATTGGGGTGATTGTGGTGTTGATCCTTGGTTTCTTGGTGTTCCGTCGTGACCGCGAAGCTGAGTAGGCATCCCACCATCCACCCCACCGCGATTGTGAATGATTGTGAATTGGGTGCCTGGACCGAAGTTGGCGCCCACACCATGCTATCATCGGTGGTGATGGGTGATTATTCCTATATTGTGGAATATGGTGATGTTGTTTGGACCAAAATCGGCAAATTTTGTTCCATTGCCCGGGATGTGCGCATCAACCCGGGCAACCACCCCACCTGGCGGGTGAGCCAGCATCATTTTAGCTACCGGGCTGCCAGTTATGACATGGGCTTGGATGATGAGGAATTTTTTCAATGGCGCCGCCAACATATGGTGACCATTGGCCATGATGTTTGGATTGGCCATGGGGTCACCATCCTGCCAGGCGTCACTATTGGCCATGGGGCGGTGATCGGGGCCGGTGCCGTGGTTTCCAAGAATGTTCCCAATTACACCATGATGGGCGGTGTGCCTGCGCAAATCATCAAGCGTCGTTTCACCGAGGAACAGGAAGAACGTCTCTTGGCATTGGCTTTCTGGGATTGGCGTCATCAAGAAATCACAGATCGTCTCTTTGATATCAGGCACTTGCCCATCGATGCATTTCTCGACAAATATTTGTCATGAAGCCTGCGCAAATTCACCATGTACCCATTCATGTTCTGGGGATCAGTCAGATCATTGCCTATGGCTTGATGTTCTATGTTTTTGCGACCTTGAAGGGACCTATTTCAGAGCGCGTTGGCGTTGAACCTTCCCTTTTCCTTTACGCGGTGAGTGGGGCCCTGGTGCTTCAGGCCCTATTGGCCCCCAAAATCGGTGCTTGGGTGGATCATCATGGCGCCTTGAAGGTGATGCGCGTTGGGCTTCTTTGTGGTGCCCTTGGCATGCTCATGATGGCTTTTGTGGAAAGCTTCTGGATGGTCTGTGTGGCATTGGTTCCCCTGGGTTTGGGCTATGCCATGGCGACCTATGAGGTTGCCTTTTCTGCAGCGGTGCAGATGGATGAGAAGAAATCCCGCCGCAACATATCCCTGATTACCTTTTATGGAGGTGTCGCCAGTTCGGTTACATGGCTTTCGGTTGCGCCTTTGGTTGCTTTTGCTGGTCTTACTTTTGCTTGTGTGACCATTGGCGTGATTTTGTTGCTGGCCGGGTTCGTGGTTGGCAGCCGTGCCCCAAAAAACTTTCGCCATGCCCATGAAACAAAAAATGATCAGGCACCTTTTCGTTGGTCAAACCTTTTGCCTGGCGAACGTCGCGCCATGGTGGCCTTGGCGGCTTCAGGCACGCTTGAATATTTGATTTTTGCCTCCACCACGCTTTTGTGGATCACCTATTTTACCGATCTTCACCAAGATGCTGCCTTGGGCGTCATGTTGGCCAGTATTTATGGGCCTTTCCAGGTCGTGGGCCGGGTAATTGAGATGGTGTTTGGAAAGCATTTGGACGCAAGGCTTACAGCCCTTATTGCGGCGCTGATGATTCCCATCGCCCTGTTTTTGGTGCTATTACCTTCTGTGGAATTATCTATCCTGGCCATGGTGTTGTTTGGCATGGGCCACGGCGTTCTCACTGTCTCTTTTGGGTTTGTCACCAACCTTTATTTCCGGGCGGAAGTGTATGGACGGGCCAAGGGAATTATAGGTTCCCCCCGGGCCATGGGCGCCGCGCTCGGTCCAAGCATTGGGGGGCTTTTGTATGCTCTTGGTCCAGACCAGTTTATCCATGTGATGGTGGCCACGTCCCTGATTTCATCGGCTGTCCTTGCCTTTTTGCTGTTGTTGGCGCCCACCAATGAGGTGCATCAACAAGAATCAGCTTAAGAACATTAGCGGAATGCAAGCCACAAGCATGATCGCCAATAGCCCATTGATGATTTTTTTGGTTTTTGGATTTTGGAATAATCTTGCCATGGCAAGGCCAAAAAAAATCCAAAAAGAAGTGGCAGGCCCTTGGGTAAACATGGCGGTGATGGCCGTTCCAAGAGCAGAAGTAAGGCTGTCAGACAAGGGCAGAAGAAACATCCCGGCGGTGGTCATGGCCATGGTCCAGCCCTTGGGGTTTACCAACTGAAACAAAGCACCTTCATGAAAATAAAGTGGACGTTTGGGCGCATCCGAACCCAGGGCCCCACCATGGGCGATCCGCCAAGCAAGGAAGAGAATATATCCTGTGCCCAATGCCGACACCAATATTTGAAATTCTGCAAAAGCCTCTATCAAGGCGCCAAAACCTAAGGCCACCAAAAATATCATCATGGCAAAGCCGACCACCACGCCGGCAAAATGAGGGAGGGTGCGCCAGACACCAAAATTCATGGATGAAGCGGCAAGCATGATGTTGTTGGGCCCCGGCGTGACAGAGGCGACAAACATAAAATAGGCGAGCGTTGCCAAAGCTTCAAAAGGAATGTTCATGGGTCTGAAATACAGCTTTAATGATGTTTGAGCTAAGACTTATTTGGGCGCAGATGTCGATAGGGTCCGATAGGTTGGGCCACCTACCAGGGAATGTCTTTGCCGTCGTGATCCACAAAACGACCATGGTCATCAAATGTTAGGGCCTGAAGAACCGAGTGAATTTCTTGCGCAGCCTGTTGGGGTGGGCGTACCCGCAGCCCAGATTTGGCAAAAGGTTCTGACAAGGCGCTTGCCACGGTGCCTGGATGTAAGGCCAGCAAAATGGCCTTGGGATGGGTGCGCCGAAACTCAATGGCGGCAGAACGAATTAATTGGTTTTGCGCAGCCTTTGCGGAACGGTAGCTATACCACCCACCAAGCTTGTTGTCAGAAATCGACCCCACCCTGGCCGATAGGCTGACGGCCACAAATTCATGGCTTCGCGGCATGGTGAGGGACAATTGCTTCAACAACAGGGCCGGGCCGATAGCGTTTGTTTCAAAATTTTTTGTCAGAGCTTCTTTGCTTAATTGCCGAAGGGTTTTTTCCGGCATGATTCCATCGCCATGCAAAAATCCGGTGGCGTTGAACACCAGATCATAAGGCGTGTCACCCATGCCGGACATGACATCAGCAATATTTTGTTCGCAGGTTATGTCAAAATCTTGGTCTTTTCTGCTGATGCGCACAACTTGTGCTCCTGAGGCCTCCAGAAGGTCAGCCAAAGCACCACCAATACCTCCATGGGCACCCAGCACCAATGCGTTTGAAAATTGCCTCATGCCAAAAAGCCCCCCGTGAACACCAACCAATTGGCCCAATCATCTAGTTGGGTTGCCCAAGATATCGGGCAAGGGTCAAATGGCAGCAAGGGCTGCTTGAAGGTCATTCATCAAATCTTCTGGATGTTCCAAGCCAATCGACACGCGCAGCATATTATCGGCGATGCCAGCCTTTGTTCTCTGTTCGTCGCTTAATTGCCGATGGGTGGTTGAGGCTGGGTGCAGGATAAGCGAACGTGTGTCCCCGATATTGGCCAAATGGCTGAATAGGTTGCAATTAGCCACCAGCCTACATCCTTCCTCAAAGCCACCATCAATATTGAAGGTAAAGACAGAGCCAGGGCCCAACGGCATGTATTTGCCGGCCATGTCATGCCAGCGACTGCCGGGAAGACCTGCATAAGACACCTCCAAAACCTTGGCATGTTGGTTCAAAAACCCTGCAACCTGCATCGCATGTTCCACATGAGCACGCATCCGAAGCGCTAAGGTTTCCATGCCTGTTAGGGTCAAAAACGCATTCATCGGCGCCATGGTCGGGCCAAGATCCCTTAGGCCCACCGCATGGTTGTAATTGGTATAGGCCAGGGGGCCAAAGGTCTCAGAGAAGGTGATGCCGTGATAAGCCGGTTCAGGTTCAGCCAAGGCTGGAAAGCCGCGGCCCTTGGCCCAGTCAAAAAGGCCGGAATCAACAACCGCACCACCCATGGCATTGCCATGGCCTGAGAGGAATTTGGTTGTTGAGTGGACCACAATATCTGCACCATGATCGATTGGTCGGCATAGGGCAGGGGTGGCCATGGTGGAATCAATCACCAATGGCACGCCGCCATCATGGGCAATTTCGGCCAACATGGCGATATCACTGACCACGCCACCTGGGTTTGCCAGGCTTTCGGCAAAAACCAGCCGCACGTCAGGGTCTGACACGGCTTTTTCCACAGCAACTTTGTCGTCAGTATCCACAAATATTGCAGACCAACCAAAACGTTCAAATGTTTTGGAAAACTGGGTGATGGTTCCACCATAAAGGCGCGTGGATGCCACAATTTTTCGGCCCGGTTCCATGAGCGGAAGAAGGGCGATCATTTGGGCCGCATGGCCTGACGAGCAGCAGGTGCTGCCCACCCCGCCTTCAAGAGCAGCGATACGTTGTTCCAGCGCTGCCGTGGTGGGGTTTGATAGCCTGCCATAAATATTGCCCGGTAATTGCAGGTTAAAAAGCCCGCTGGCATGTTCAGCATCATCAAACACAAATGATGTGTTTTGGTAGATGGGTGTGACACGTGCGCCAGAGACTGGGTCGGGTGCCGTGCCGGCATGGATCGATAAGGTTTCGATATGTTTGGAATGGGAAAGACCTGCATCCCTAGGGGCTGGCTTGGGAGGCATGACCTTCCGCCTTCTGGAGGTCAGCACCCTGGAGTCAAAACCATGCACGCCCAGAAGCCCATTCAACCTGGAATGTTCAATCTTGGGGCAGATGTCCATGACCACCTCAAGGCCACCAGCTTCAGCGATCTCCCGTGCTTCATTGGAGATGACCTTTTGTTGCAGCCAAAGGAATTTGGCCCCTATGGCCACGGCATCCTTGGCAATCTCTGGGCATTCTTCGGAACGCCGAAACACATCAACCATGTCCACGGGGCGATGAATATCCGTAAGGCTTGCCACAACGGTCTGGCCAAGAATGCTGTTGCCAGCTTCCTTTGGATTCACGGGGATCACATCATAACCCTGCTCAAGAAGATATTTAAGCACAAAGAAGGACGGTCGTTTCCAATTGGTGCTTGCCCCAACCACGGCAATGACATGGGCTTCTTGAAGGATGCGTGCAATTTTTAGATCATCATTTCTGTCACTCATCATTATCACCTTCATGATATAGGGGGTGCTTTTTCATCACCCGGGCAAAACGCGCATCCTGCAGAAAATGGTTCAGCCAAGATTGCAGGCGTGGCAGCGGCTGATGATCAAAATCAACGGGGTCTGCGATACGAAACTGCCGGACAAAGGGGAAAAGTGCAATGTCGCCCAAGAAAGCTTTTTCACCTCCTAAAAAGGGTTTCTTGGTCAAACGCTGCTCAAGGTCCTGAAGGATGAGCAGGCCTTCATGCCGGTGCTGGTCGGCCATTTCGGGTTCATACCGGCTTGCATATTTGTAGCGGTCCAAGTGGTGCTTGAATTGGCCATCATTGCGGTTGATAAGCTTATCGGCCAGGGCTGGATCCCGCTGCCAATGCTCAGGGTCATTGATGGCCAAGGCCCAATGCATGATGTCCATGGATTCATCCAGCACATGATCTTCATCAAGAACCAGCACGGGAACGGTTCCTTTGCAACTTGCTTCGATCATCTTAGCTGGTTTGTTCTTCAAAAGGATTTCCCGATGGGTGATCGGAATTTGGGCTGCATCAAGAGCCATGCGCGCGCGCATGGCATAGGGGCATCGTCGAAATGAATATAAAATAGGGTTCATGATTTGCAGCGTTGCTTGCCGCCAATATGTTGTTCGCCGCGCTGGCGGGCCAGTTCCATTTGTTTTTGCCGCTCAGCAAATCTTATCTTGTCCCGCTCATCCAGGCGGTCAATGCAATGGGGGCAAGACACACCTTCGACATAGGCGGCATGTTCAAGATCATCCTCGCCCAAGGGCATGCGGCATGCATGGCACATCTCATAATTGCCTGGCTCCAGCCCATGGCGCACGGAGACACGATGGTCAAAAACGAAACACTCACCATGCCACTTGCTCTCACTGGCGGGGATTTCTTCAAGATATTTCAAAATGCCGCCCTGAAGATGGTAAACTTCAACAAAGCCAAGGCTCTTCATATAAGAAGTGGCTTTTTCGCAGCGAATCCCACCGGTACAAAACATGGCAAGTTTTTTGGGCCTTTTTTGAGCGTCTTGTTTCGCAAGTTGACGGGCCCATGCGGGGAAGTCCCTGAAGGTTTCCGTTTGGGGGGCAATCGCACCATCAAAGCTGCCAATGGCATGTTCGTAAGAATTTCTTGTGTCGACAACCAATATATCGGGATCTTCCAGAAGCTTGTTCCAATCCTGGGGTGCAACATAGCTGCCCACAATATGGTTAGGGTCTGTGTCTGGAACGCCCATGGTCACGATCTCACGTTTGAGCCTGATCTTGAGGCGGAAGAAGACATCGTCATCGGCCTTGGAATATTTGACATGAATAGGCGCAAAAAGCGGATGACTGCGCAGGTAAGATACCAAAGTGGTCACGCCATTGCGGCTTGCACAAATGGTCCCGTTGATGCCCTCGGTGGCCAACAATAATGTGCCTTTGATCCCAGCTTTTTCGCATACAAGCTGCAATTCCTTCTGTTCCAAGGCGGGATTTGGCACATGCACAAAATGATACATGGCAGCGACGATGATGCCGTTATGGTTGGGTATTTCTTGCATGTCCCATGATCATAATTGGTTATTTCTCATGACCAGCTCTACCAAAGGGTTGATGCCGCACCAAGCCCCATAAAGGTTAAGCAATTCTGCTGATATTATGTTATGGCCAATGCCATTATGGGACATGCCGGGGATTATGGGTCATGGAAGTCAGTTCAGGACAGGTTTTCAAAACATTTTTGCAATTGGGCTGCACATCATTTGGCGGACCAGTGGCCCATCTTGGGTTTTTCCGAAGGGCTTTTGTGGAGGACAAAAAATGGGTCAGCGATGACCAATATGCAGCTCTTCTCGCTCTTTGCCAATTTTTGCCAGGCCCCGCTTCCAGCCAAATGGGCATGGCCATTGGCCATCATTTGGCTGGCACCCGCGGCATGCTTGCAGCTTTTGCAGGTTTTACCTTGCCGTCATTTTTGCTCATGTGGCTTGCGGCCTTGGTGATCACATCGGATCCATTCTTTTTGTCGGATGGCATGGTGGCAGGACTCAAGGCGGTGGCCGTGGCTGTTGTGGCCCAGGCTATTTGGGGCATGGCCCGGAACCTATGTCCTGACTGGCCAAGGATGCAAATTGCCGTGGCAGCGGCGGTTATCATGCTGGTGGTTGGCGGAGTTTTTCTGCAGCTGCTTGTTGTCTTGGTTGCGGCTGGCTTGGGCTATTTCATGTTTGATGAACAGCCAAAGCCAGCTCAAGATATTCCAGCCAGCGAAAAAGCGGTGGGTTGGGCAAGGCCAATTTTGATGAGCTTTGTGGCTTTGTTTTTTCTTTTTGCCCTATTGGCGGGTGCCACTGGGCTTGAGTTTTTTAAGATGACTGAGGTCATGTACCGAGCGGGCGCACTTGTTTTTGGAGGTGGTCATGTGGTGCTGCCATTTTTGGAAAGTGGCATGGTGGGGCTCGGCCTGGTGGATCGTCATGAGTTTTTGGCTGGTTATGGCCTGGCCCAGGCATTACCCGGGCCATTATTCACCTTTGCGTCTTTCCTTGGCGGGGCCATGAATGGTGGGGTGGGTTCCTTTGTTTATGCCCTGGTGGCTTGTTTGGTGATCTTTTTGCCAGGCATGCTTCTGCTGATGGGTGTCTTGCCCCATTGGTCGCGGCTTGCGGCCGATGGGCGCGTGCGGTCGGCACTTACAGGTGTGAATGCAGCCGTTGTGGGTCTTTTAATCGCAGC
>DKOD01000024.1 GCA_002469865.1 Alphaproteobacteria bacterium UBA7371
GCCGATCCAACGCACTCATGTCGAAATTCCCCTTTGATTTGAATGAAAAGTCATTTTTTTCTTGTTATTACCGAATTTTACGAACAGGATCGCCCACGGATGCACAAAAGACACAAGGTTCTTGTTGGTAAGTCAAGAAAAACCAACACCAGACCATAGAGAGCCGGAGGCAGGTGCATCTTTTTGTTGTTGTGTTCATCAGGGAGATATTTATGAGCATTGTAAGAAATTTTTTGGGAAGCGGCATGATTGCCGCCACCCTCATGGCACCCACCATTGGCCTTTCTGAGGTAAAACTTGAGGTGGCCAGCACATTCCCAAAAGGATTGGCCTTTCTGGGTGAGTCTGCCGATGTTCTTGCCGAGAGGCTCGGCCGCATGTCCGGCGGTGATGTCACCATGGAAATTTATGGTGCCGGTGATCTGGTGCCTGCTTTTGAGGTTTTTAACGCTGTTTCCACAGGCGCCGTTCCCGCAGGCTGGGACTGGATTGGTTATTGGGCCGGCACCGTTCCGGTAACAGGCCTTGCAGCAGCCATGCCCTTTGGCCCAGATCCTGCGGTATTCATGGCTTGGATGAAAGATGGCGGTGGCGAACAAATCGTTCAAAGGGCCTATGACAAGTTTAACGTCAAATTCATTCCATGCCACGTGACCGCCCCAGAGCCAGGTGGTTGGTTTAATAAGGAAATCAATTCCGTGGAAGATTTCCAGGGCTTGAAAATGCGTATTTCTGGTTTGGGCGGCAAGGTGCTCAATAAGTTGGGCGCATCCACGCAGGTCATTCCTGGTGGCGAAATTTATGTCGCCCTTGAGCGTGGCCGTATTGAAGCCACGGAATTTTCGCTTCCGATCATTGATAAGGCCTTAGGCTTTAACAAAATCGCCAAATATTACTACTATCCAGGTTGGCACCAGCCTGCCTCTTGGAACTCACTCATCATCAACATGGATGTCTGGAAGGGCATGACAGACACCCAGCGCACCTATGTTGAAGAGGCATGTAATGCGCAGATTCAGTGGTCCATGGCCGTGGCCATGCGCCCACAAGGCGACCAAATTGCTGAATTTGAAGCCGGTGGCACCGAAGTTCGTCGCTTCCCTGCACCTGTTTTGGCCGAGTTGGAAAAATATTCCGCAGAAGTTCTCAATGAAGAAGCTGCCAAGGATCCCCTGTTCAAAGAGGCCTTAGACTCGATCAAAGCGTTCATGGCGAAAGCCAATAGGTGGCAGTCCCTCCAGGAACTTCCACGGACCATGAACTGATTTGGTACTTAGGATTTTCTGATGAACGCCCAAAAGCGTGATTTTGGCCAGGCCGTTGCTCATGCAGCGGCCTGGCCAGGTAAATTAGCTGGTTGGCTTATCTTGCCCATCATATTCTGTGTGCTTGCCGCCGTCTTGGGTGGCCTGTTCCGGGTATCCATCCTTCTTGAATGGGAAGAACCAATCTTATTGTTTGATACCTCTTTGACGGTCATGAGCCTTTCAGAGATGCAGTGGCATCTGTTTGCCATCATGACCATGCTTGGCATTGGTTACGCATTGCATGAGGATCGTCATGTCCGCGTGGATGTGTTCTATGCAAAATTCAGCCCCAAGGGCCGCGCATTGGTGAACATTATTGGTGACATCTTTTTGCTGTTGCCGCTTTGCTATTTCGTTGCCGATTTTGCGCTGCCTTTTGTGGAAATGGCGTACAAATCTGGGGAACAATCCGATTATGACGGCCTAACCCACCGCTATCTTGTCAAAGCAATTCTGCCCATCGGGTTTGTCCTTCTGGCCATCATCGGGCTTGGCCGAATTTACCATCATGCCCGTGTCTTGCGTGACAAGTCCCCGCAAGCTGCCACGTCTTCGAAAGGCTCATAATGGAATATGCCCTTCCCCTTTCCATGCTTTTATGCCTCATTTTGGGCATTTTCATGGGCTATCCCGTGGCCCTTCTTCTTGGCGGCCTTGGCATTTTGTTCACCTTTATTGGTGATGTGAATATTTTGTTTCTTGGCACCACCGCCAACAGGATTTTTACCGGAACATTATCAAATTGGCTGCTTTTGGCCGTGCCTTTGTTTGTGTTTATGGGCCTCATGCTCGAAAAATCGGGTGCAGCACGCAACTTGCTTTTGTCCCTAGAGCAGCTTTTGGCCCGCCGGCGGGGTGGACTGGCCATTGCCGTCACGCTGCTTGGCATCATCATGGCTGCTTCCACGGGCATCGTTGGTGCCTCGGTGGTCATGCTTGGCATGATGGCCCTCCCGGTGATGCGTCAGCAGCAATACAACCTCTCGGTGGCATGTGGTGTTGTATGTGCTTCGGGAACATTGGGCATTCTCATCCCCCCCTCCATCATGCTGGTGTTGGTTGGGGACATCTTGCAATTGCCGGTCGGGGATTTGTTCATGGCAGCAGCCATGCCGGGTCTTATGTTGGGCGCTCTTTATATATTGTTCATTTGTGGGTTGGCCATCTTTGCCCCGCACACGGTCCCGGCTGGTGATCTGAAAGATAGCTTGACCGGCTTTGCACTCTTTTGGAAAGTTTTGGCCGATTTGATCGCCCCCGTTTTGCTGATCATTGGGGTTTTGGGCTCTATCGTTGCTGGTATTGCAACACCCACCGAGGCGGCCGCCATTGGCGCATTTGGTTCCATGATTTTGGCCTTTGCCCTCGGCCAATTGAGCTGGTTTAACTTAAAAGAAACCATCAAAGAAACCACCCTTACCTCTTCCATGATCCTTTTTGTGGCCATCGGGGCGTCGGTGTTTTCGATTATCTTCAAACGTGTTGGCGGGGAGAACATGATCGAGGATGCCATCTTTGCTTTCTCGCTCGGCCCCTACGGCACCCTGCTCACCATCATGGCGTTGATTTTTGTGCTGGGCTTTTTCCTGGAATGGATCGAAATCTCCTATATCGCCTTGCCATTATTTGCGCCGATCATCGCTGGTCTTGATTTTGGCTTTGCCAATTCCACCCAAACACTCATCTGGTTCGCCATTCTCGTGGCCATCAACCTGCAAACCTCATTCCTGACACCACCATTTGGTTATGCGCTTTTTTACCTCAAAGGGATCGCACCACCGGATGTGAACATGAGCACCATTTATAAGGGAATTATCCCATTTGTTTTTCTGCAACTTACAGGCCTGATCCTTGCGTTGATGTTCCCCCAGATCGTGCTTTGGTTGCCAAGCATGTTGACGGGGACGGGATGACGTCATTTGGGCTTGATGGCAGGCGCGTCTTAATCACCGGCGGTTATGGTGGCATCGCCCGGCACATGGCATCACGTTTCCTGCAAGCCGGATGCAGCCTCATCCTCATGGGTCGCGATGCTGACAAGGGACGCGCGCTTGTGGAAGAACTTGGCCAGGATGATAAGGTTCTTTTTGCCCAAGGCGACGTTACCTCCTTTGATGATTGCACATCGGCGGTGGCCCTTGCACACAAGCATTTTGGCGGTGTGGACGTGGTGGTGGCTGCAGCAGGATGCAACCGCAGGCTGCCCCCAGAAGATATGCCGATTGAGGTATGGAATGAGGTATGGCGGAGTCATGTTGATGGCACATTTTTTATTTGCCGGGCAGCATTTGATGCTTTGAAAGCCTCCCCCCATGGCAAAATCATCACCATTGGTTCGGTCATGTCCCAACGTGCCAATGAGGTCAGCCCGGCCTATGGTGCGGGTAAGGGCGGGGTGGTTCAACTCACACAATCTTTCGCCGTTTCCTGGGCGAAATACGCCATACAAGCAAATTGCATTCTGCCGGGCTGGATTGACACCCCGCTAACCAAACAGGCGCGTCTTGATATCCCAGGCTTGGATGACGATGTGAAGAAAAGAACCCCCGCAGGCCGTTGGGGCACACCCAGCGACCTTGCAGGCGTGGCATTATTCCTGGCATCCCCCCATTCTGATTTTGTGACCGGTGCGGCCATACCCGTTGATGGCGGGTATCTTGCCCGAGCCTAAACCTAAGCTTTCATCAAAGTTCAGGTTTAGGCCAACTGAAGGCGAATAATGCACAAGCCCCAAGCTGGATGTTAGCGCGCGCCTGAAATGGGAATAATTGCCCCACTCACATAGGAAGAAGATGGGCTGGCAAGCCAAAGAACCGTTTCGGCAACCTCCTCGGGCCCCCCAATACGGCCCATAGGAACAAAGGGCAAAAGCCGTTCCAATCTCTTGCCATCACCAACTTGTTGGATGTCGGTATCGATGAGGCCGGGGGCCACGGCATTAACCCGAATATTCTCGCCTGCCCATTCCTTTGACAAACCCCAAGTCATGCTGTCGATGGCGCCCTTGGAGGCCGCATAATGGATCCATTCGCCAGCACCCCCCAATTGGGCAGCCCTTGAGGACATCAAGACAATGGCACCACCAGCACCGCCATGGCAGCGTGCCATGAGTTTGGTGGCCTCCATGCAGGTATAAAAACTGCCATAAAGATTGACCTTAAGGACATCATCAAGCTCATGGGGCTGAAGGGCATCAATGCGGGCCATTGGTCCTGTGATGCCTGCATTCACAAAGACCGCATCGGGGCGACCCCAATCCTTGGCAAGTTTTTCAAACGTCGCTTTGACTTGATCCCCATGGCGCACATCACAATCAATGGCCATGGCCGTGCCGCCTTGGGCATCAATTTGCGCGCATAAGGCATGCGCCGCATCAGCAGAAGTTGAATAGGTGAAAGCCACCCGGTAGCCGCGCTGGGCGGCCATACGTACCGTTGCAGCACCGATGCCCTTACTGCCACCTGTCACAAAAAAGATTGGTTTCATCTTGTCCCCTCATCATGAGCCAATATTGGTGGGCATCATCCGAACACCATAACCTATTGGATGGCAAGTTTTGCCCTTAAGACACCTTGCGGCCTTGCAGGTAACCCATGGCCAGCATGATCAACCCAAACCCCACCATTTGGATGGCCACAAATTCTTCATCCAAAATGATGACGGCAGCAGCTAAGGTGATGGCAGGCCCAATCATGGCAATCAATGCAGCGGTGGCCGCACCAGTTCGCCGCATTCCTTCGAGCATCAGCCAGAAGGGGATCACCGTGGCCACAATGGCAAGCAGCAGCATGTAGATCATGGCATCCTCATTGAGCGGACCAAAATCAAGATTTGGTCCCTCAAAGACTAATGAAAACACAGTAGCCACCAAGGCAACCTGGGCATTGACTGCTTGGGGGCGAACCTCTTTGAGCATATGCTGGTTCAGCCGCAAAAATGAGCCATAAGTGATGGCCGCTGCCATGGCGCAGAAAATGCCAATCATCATCTGGGTGGTGATCACATCAATGCCCTTGCCGAGGATCATGATGCCGATTCCAACATATGCCGTCACAAACACAATAATCCGCCTTTTGGATGGCCATTGCTTTTCTTTCACCGCATCAAAAATCATGATGAACAGGGGAAACAAAAACAAAATCATCCGGCTTAAGCCCGCGCCCAGGTATTTGACGGCATAGGCATCAGCATAGGTGGAGGCCAAAAACAAAAGGCTCAACGCAGCCAGCCCAGGCACATGCCTGGCCTTAATATGAGAACGTGATTTCCAACCAATCAGGCAAATAACAACAAAGCAGGGCAAGGAAATGGCAAAGCGCAAGGTCACCAATTCCGAAACACCAAGCCCCTGTTGGAACACAAGGCTTGCAAAAATACCCTTGAATGCCAACGCCATGGTGGCAGCAAGAACAAAGAAAGTTCCACTCATGGATGGCCAATCATGTGATCAAACAATAGTTTTAGCTTAGGCCCAGTGGCGCGAATTTGCCAACAGGCGTAAAAGAACCATTCATGCATGACCAAAGACCCAAAAAGGCACGATGATCTAATGAATGAAGCCCCGCAAATACCCGATAATGTGTTTGGCCTCACCGTCCAAGAAATTGAACATTACACCGACAGGTTATTTCGGTTTCGGACCAACAGACCCCAGGAATTTCGGTTTCGCTCTGGTGAATTTGTGATGATTGGCCTGCCGGGGCTGGAGCGGGTTTGGCGTGCCTATTCGGTGGCATCACCATCTTGGGATGACGCCTTGGAGTTTTATTCCATCAAGGTGCCCGACGGGCCTTTGACCTCTCAATTGCAGCATATTGATCATGGTGATTTGGTTTTGATGAAGAAAAAGCCCACCGGCACCCTGGTCCATGACGCGCTGATCCCCGGCAAAAGGCTTTATTTGTTTTCCACAGGCACAGGTCTTGCACCTTTTGCCTCCATCATCCGCGACCCAGAAACCTATGAAAAATTCGACCAGGTGGTCGTTACCCACACATGCCGGATCAATGCCGAATTGGCCTATGGCGCGCATTTGATGGAGGAAATCAAAAACCACGAATTTTTGGGTGACATGACCCAAAACAAATTGATCCATTTTGCAAGCACCACACGGGAAGAAGGCACCCATCAAGGCCGGATCACGGACCTCATCGATACGGGAAAATTGTTTGAATTGTTGGACCTTCCACCGCTTGACCCTGAATGTGACCGGGTGATGATGTGCGGCTCGATGCCCATGATCCAGGACACCAAAGAACTTGTGGAACAAGCCGGCCTCAGTGAGGGATCCAATTCAAGGCCTGGTCAATTCGTTGTCGAACGGGCCTTTGCTGGTTGATCAATTGAGCAACGACTTGCCGGTCATGGCCGATGGTTGCTTAATCCCCATGAGGCCCAAGATGGTGGGGGCAATATCACAAAGGCTGCCCTGGTTGAGCATGCGCCCCTGCTGGGCCGGGTAAAGAATAAAAGGCACATCCCCAATGGTATGTGAGGTTTGGGGTTCACCGGTCTGCTGATCCATCATCAATTCAATATTGCCATGATCGGCCGTGACCAAGAGGGTCCCACCAACCTCATCAACAGCCTCAACCACACGCCCAAGGCATTCATCGACAAAGGCCACGGCCTTTAAAGCTGCCGCCATCACCCCGGTATGGCCGACCATGTCTGGGTTGGCATAATTGACCACAATGAGGTCATGGGCACCGGCTTTGATTGCATGGGTGAGCGCATCGGTGACCTCGCCCGCCGACATTTCAGGTTGGAGGTCATAGGTGGCCACCTTGGGTGATGCCACCAAGATGCGCTCCTCGCCCTCAAAAGTATCTTCACGCCCGCCATTAAAGAAAAACGTGACGTGGGCGTATTTTTCGGTCTCTGCCAGGCGCAGCTGTCGGCCACCATGATGGGCCACCACCTCCCCAAGAGTGTCTGGCAACTCCTGGGGTTCAAAAAGTGCCGGAATGAACGGGTCAAGCGCAGAAGAATAAGAAACCATGCCAAGAATAGCAGAAAAAC
>DKOD01000114.1 GCA_002469865.1 Alphaproteobacteria bacterium UBA7371
GCGGCTTCAATAATTTTCTTCAGCTGGGCGCTGTCCATCATCGCATTCCTTAATCAACAAACAAATATTCTACCTAGATATGGTGCCTTCATGCCCAGATGTCATGGGGTGGTTGGGCCTTGCGCGTCAAGTTGGTGGTGGAGCCATTCCAAATGCCCGTTCAAATGATCATCCCGACGGTCCCAATATGGCAAGCGGCTTGCCCCCACATGCAAGGTTCTGAGCCCGAGGGATCTGGCGGTAAGAAGATTTTGCTCATTATCTTCAAACATGGCCACCTGGGATGCAGGCACCCCAAGTTGTTTAAGGATATGTTCATAGCCATGGGGGTCGGGTTTGGGCCGAAAGTCAGTGTCTTCAATGGTGATCATGTCGGCGAAGATATCCGTCATCCCCCGTTGCGCCAACACCTGCAACGCATGCTGCCTGGGGCCGTTGGTGAAGAGCATTTTGTGCCCAGGCAGTTTGGTTAAAAATTGGTTGGTGACCCCACAAGGCACCAGGCCAGAATAATCAATGTCGTGGGTGTTTTGGGTGAATATTAAGGGGCAAAGTCCATGAATCTGCCGCAAACCATGCAATGTTGCCCCAAATTCCACCCAGTATGTTCTGCGCAAATCATTCGCCCGGTCCCAACTTAAGCCCAGCATGCCGGCCATATAGCCAGTCATGCGGGCATCTATTTGTGGGAATATCTCTGTGCGGGCATCATAAAGGGTGTTGTCCAAATCAAACACCCACACGGAGATTTCATGGACCCAGCTGGCCATGTTATTGGTGCACGAGGGTGCCTGCACCATGTTCGGTGAATAATTCCAACAACACCGCATGGGGTGCCCGACCATCCAAGACCACGGCGGCTTCAACACCCTGGCGCAGGGCAGTGATGCAGGTCTCGAGTTTCGGGATCATACCGCCGGTGGCAATTTCATTATCAACAAGATGCTGAGCCTCGCTGAGTGACATCTTGGGGATGACATGCCCGTCGGCATTTTTAACCCCAGAAACATCGGTCAAGAGCATGAGCCTGGTGGCGCCAATGGCGGCTGCCACGGCCCCAGCGGCGGTGTCGGCATTGATGTTAAATGTCTCACCATGTTCGCCAAAGCCTATCGGTGCAATCACCGGGATCACGTCGGAGCCAAAAAAGACCTCCAACATATCGGGCGTGACTTGCACCGGTTCGCCCACAAAGCCCAGATCGATGAAACGCTCAATATTGCTGTCGCTGGTTCTGGCCCGCCGCATCAATTTTTTGGCACGGATGAGTGAACCATCCTTGCCCGAAAGACCCACAGCCTTTCCGCCGGCGGCATTGATGGCCGACACAATCATTTTGTTGATCCGCCCGGCCAGCACCATTTCCACCACTTCAACCATGGCTTCATCGGTGACCCGCAGGCCGTCAACAAAGGTGGATTGGATCTTGAGCCGCTCAAGCATCTCGGCAATTTGGGGGCCGCCGCCATGGACGACCACAGGGTTGATGCCCACCTGCTTCATCAAAACAATGTCTCTTGCAAATTCCCCAGAGCGTTCCGCATCACCCATGGCATGGCCGCCATATTTGATCACGACCCTTTGGCCCTCATATTTTTGCAAATAGGGAAGTGCCTCGGACAAGGTCCGTGCGGTGGCCAACCAATCGCGGGCCCGGAGGCGTTCGTCCCGATCCATGAGCAACTCCTAAAGACTTACGTTCCGGCGAGTTTATAGAGAATTCCTCTGAGCCCGTCCAATCCTTCGCCATCTTGGGAGGACGTGGTGACCACATCGGGGTAGCAGGCGATCAAACCGCGGGCTTCCGTGGCCAGTTTAGCCTTGGTCTTTGCGCGTTCGGCATTGGTAAGTTTGTCGGCTTTGGTGCCGACCAATTGGTAGGAGACGGCCGTCTTATCAAGCATTTTTGCAATCTCGAGGTCATTGGCCTTCATGCCATGACGAAGATCAACCAAAACAAAGACCCGCCGCAATTGCTGGCGGCCCATCAAATAATTGCGCAACAATTCATTCCAGGAATCCACCAAATGTTTTGGGGCTTCTGCATAGCCGTAGCCAGGCATGTCCACCACCGAAAGTTGGTCGTCGCCGAGACGGAAAAAATTTAATTGCTGGGTGCGCCCTGGTTGGCCGGATGTTCTGGCAACGGTGCTGTCGCCGGCCAGGGCATTGATGAGGCTGGATTTGCCAACATTGGAACGGCCCGCAAAGGCCACTTCCGGGATGTTGGCCAGGGGCAATTGCTCGAGATGGGCAACGCCGCCCAGGAACTTCCAGGGGCGGCGCACAAATTTGGTTGCAGGACCCGCGCTCATGACGGGACCTTGATGGGGCTAGGAATCCAGCATGCGCCGGGCCACAACAGTGGCTTGGATTTCTGCAGCACCTTCAAAAATATTAAGGATGCGTGCATCGCAAAGGACACGTGAGATGGGATATTCAAGTGCAAAGCCGTTACCACCGTGGATTTGAAGACCATTATCCGCGCAAGCCCATGCGACCCGTGCGGCCAATAGTTTTGCCATGCCTGCTTCAAGATCACAACGCCGACCAGCATCCTTCTCACGGGCAGAGAAATAAGTAATCTGACGGGCAACCATAATTTCCACGGCCATCATGGCAATCTTTGACCAAATGCGCGGGAAGCTATTGAGCTTTTGGCCAAACTGGCTGCGCTCATCAGCATAACGCAAGGAAATATCCATGGCAGATTGGGCCACGCCAACGGCCCGGGCGGCCGTTTGAATCCTTGCGCCCTCAAAAGTCTCCATGAGTTGTTTAAAGCCTTCCCCTTCGACACCGCCAAGAAGGTTTTCAGCCTTCACCTCGAATGCATCAAAGGAAAGCTCGTATTCCTTCATGCCGCGATAGCCAAGCACCTCGATTTCCCCACCGCTCATGCCCTCGGCAGGGAAGGGATGTTCGCAATTGCCCCGTGGCTTTTCGGCCAAAAGCATGGACAGGCCACGATAGCCTTTTTCGTCAGGATTGGTGCGTACCAGCATGGTCATAAGGTCGGTTCGGGCTGCATGGGTGATCCAGGTTTTGTTGCCATGCACCTTGTAAACGTCACCATCACGCACCGCGCGGGTCTTTAACGAAGCAAGATCGGAACCTGTGTTGGGTTCGGTGAATACCGCCGTTGGCAGGATCTCACCCGCGGCCAATTTGGGAAGCCAGTGCTGTTTTTGCTCCTCGGTGCCGCCACAGAGAATAAGTTCGCCGGCAATTTCAGTGCGTGTGCCAAGGGAGCCCACGCCAATATAGCCACGTGACAATTCCTCCGACACCACACACATGGACATTTTGGAGAGCCCAAGTCCGCCATATTCTTCTGGGATGGTAAGGGCAAACACACCCAATTCGGC
>DKOD01000025.1 GCA_002469865.1 Alphaproteobacteria bacterium UBA7371
AAAATGCGGCGCAAATGCTGTGATTGGCTGGTGGCCAATGATGTTTCAGGCCAGGAAGAGCAAGTCATGGGTGGGACACGCAATAAAGTGACCATTTTGCGCAAAGATGCGGCAGCAGAAACCCTCGATTGGGCCGATAAGCAGGATATTGCTGACCAGCTTGCCATGCGCATTGGCCAATGGGCCATGAATTCATGAAAATCCCGGTCAAGATTATGGGCAAGGGCAAGGGCCTGGAACCCCCCAAACCTGCAACCCAGGATGCAGCTGGCATGGACCTGAAAGCCGCCATCGATGAGGATATCATCTTAGAGCCTGGTGCCATAAAACTTATCCCCGCGGGTTTTGCCATGGCATTGCCCCAGAATTTTGAAGCCCAGATAAGGCCACGCTCTGGCCTTGCCCTCCGCCATGGCATCACGGTGCTGAACAGCCCCGGCACCATCGATGCTGATTATCGGGGGGAAGTGGGCGTGATCCTGATCAATCATGGCAAAGATGCTTTCACGATACAGCGTGGCGAACGCATCGCGCAGATGGTCATTGCCCCAACGACAAATGCCCAACTCGAAATTGTTCAGGAGCTTGAAGAGACCACGCGTGGTTCCAGTGGGTTTGGCTCCACCGGAAGGGAGGAACAGGTCATATGAAACTTACAAAACGCACCATGTTGGCCATGGAGGCCGTTCTTGATGTGGCCCACCACGCCAGGCCCAACCCAGTCCAGGCCCGGGAAATCACCAAAAGGCAAAAAATTCCTGAGCGCTATTTGGAACAGGTGATGCAGCAATTGGTTCATACAGGCATTCTCAAAGGTGTGCGCGGACCAAGGGGTGGCTATGTTTTGGCCCAGGAACGTCGCAAAATAACGCTCGGCGATATCATTCGGGTGGTGGAACAATCAGCAGCGGAAACAGAGCAAGAAGATCTTGTTTCCTCGGAATTGGGCCAGAGGGTTATCCAGCCAGTTTGGCTGGAAATGGAAGACAAAATGCTGGAATATTTTTCCAAAATCACATTGGAAGATCTCTGCCAACGGGCGGACGCACTTGGTATTGGTGGGACTCAAACCCGTCCCGACAACTACACCATCTGATTGAGAAGGGACAAAGATGTCTGGATATGAAGGCCCAAGAGGCAAAATTTACCAATCCATTCTCGAAACCATTGGTGGCACGCCCCTGGTGCGTTGCCAGCGGCTGGAACAGAACCAATTTCTAGACGTTCAGCTTCTGGCCAAGCTTGAATATTTTAACCCCATGGCAAGTGTGAAGGATCGAATTGGCCGCCACATGCTCGAACAATTGGAGCAAGACGGTGTGATCGGGCCCAAGACCCATATTATCGAGCCAACTTCGGGCAATACCGGCATTGGACTCGCCCTCGCTTGTGCCGCCAGCGGGCGGCCCATAACCCTGGTCATGCCTGAGCATATGTCTGAAGAGCGCCGCAAAATGATGCGTCATTTGGGGGCAAATTTGGTGCTCACCCCTGCCCAAAAAGGCATGGGCGGGGCAATTGAGCGGGCCAGATCATTGGTGGAAGAAATGGGTGACGCCCATATGCCCCAACAATTTGAAAATGCCGCCAATCCCTTGATCCATGAGCAAACAACTGGCCCAGAAATCTGGGTCGATACCGAGGGACAAGTCGATGTGTTGGTCGCCGGTGTGGGGACAGGAGGAAGCCTTACTGGCGCATCACGCTATTTAAAGACGCACAAACTCATCCATGTGGTGGCCGTTGAGCCAGAGGATTCAGCGGTTTTGTCCGGTGGCAAGCCGGGTCCCCATCGGATCGAAGGAATTGGTGCTGGATTTGTGCCGGCTATTTATGACCAGGCGCTCGTGGATGAAATCATCACGATTTCCAACCAGACCGCCATGGAGACAAGCCGTCTTTTGGCCAGAACCGAAGGCATTGCCGGCGGCATTTCCACCGGCGCCAATTTGGCTGCCTGCCTGGAAATTGCCGAGCGCCCAGAAATGTTTGGCAAAAATATCGTGTTCATGGTTCCTTCTTTTGCCGAACGTTACCTTTCCACCCAACTTTTTGAAGCCACGGATTGATGCGCGACGAAGATATTCTTCGCCATGCCCGACAATTGGTTCTGCCGGCTATTGGCGCCGGGGGGCAACATAAATTGATGGATGCCCATGTCATGGTGGTGGGTTGTGGCGGCCTTGGGTCCATCGCCGCGCCTTATCTTGTGGGGGCCGGTGTGGGTCATGTTAGCCTCGTTGATGGTGGTCATGTGGACATAGCCAATTTGCACCGCCAATGGGTTTTCCGCAGTGACCAACAGGGCATGGCGAAAACAACATGCCTTGGGGCTCATTTGACCGCACTTAACCCAAATGTGGTGGTTACCTGTCATCATCAATTATTTGACCCCACGCTTCTCCAGAACGTCGATCTTGTGCTGGATTGTACGGATAATGCCAGGGCGCGCACCCTGATTGCCCGCTCATGCTGGAATGCTGGCATCACATTGGTAAGCGCTGGGGTGATTGGCATGAACGGGCAAGCAACCACATTCATACCGGGGAAAGACCAGCCATGCCGGGATTGCGTCTTTCCTGAAGATGATTCCACCGATGATGCCTGCGCAGCACTTGGCGTTTTGGGGCCGGTGGTGGGCCAACTTGCCTCCATTCAAGCCACCGAAGCCATCAGGCATTTGGTGGGCATGAATGGGGGGTTAGAAGGCCGCCTGATGATGGTTGAAATGGGCGAGATTGATCTGCGCTTCATCAAGCTTAAAAAGCAAAAAAATTGTCGCTTTTGCAGCAATATTTAAGTTCCATCACCCAACATATTCTCACAGCATGGAGGGGAAGACCCTATCGGGTGGCGTGTGGCCATCGGCAAAGGTTTTGATGTTGATGATTACTTTTTCGCCCATGTCGATCCGCGCCTCATGGGTCGCAGACGCCATATGCGGCAGCAGCACCACCTTGGTGTTGTTGCGCAATTTTGGATTGACGCTGGGCTCTTGCTCAAACACATCGAGACCAGCCCCAGCCAAGCCACCTGCTTCGATTTGGCGGGCCAAGGCATTCTCATCGATCACCTCGCCACGCGCCGTGTTCACCACGATGGCCTCCGGCGACAACATGGCCAATCGGGGTGCGGACAACAAATGGAAGGTGGCCGGTGTGTGTGGGCAATTCACAGAAATAATATCCATGCGTGAAAGCATTTGGTTGAGGCTGTCCCAATAGGTGGCGCCCAACTCTTCCTCCAAAGGCTTCGCAACCCGGCGGCGGTTGTGGTAGTTGATTTCCAGGCCAAATGCTTTTGCACGGCGGGCCACCGCTGCACCCACGCGACCCATGCCAATGATCCCAAGACGTTTGCCATGCACGCGGTGACCCAGCATATGGGTCGGTGACCATCCCACAAAACGGTCTTCTTCCATCATTTGGATGCCTTCGGCCAAGCGTCGATGAACGGCCAAAATAAGCGCAAGGGTCAAGTCGGCGGTATCCTCGGTCAGCACCCCAGGGGTGTTGGTGACGGTGATGCCGTTATTGCGCGCCGTGGCCACATCAATATGATCCACGCCAGCCCCATAATTGGCAATCAACCGGCAACGCTCTGAACAACGTGCAATCACCCTTGCATCAATATGGTCCGTGAGGGTTGGCACCAAAACATCGGCATCGGCAACAGCTTCAGCTATTTCCGTAGGGCTCATGGGTCGGTCATCATGGTTTAACCGAACCTCAAAAAGTTCCGCCATGCGTTTTTCAACAATTTCGGGAAGCTTTCTTGTAACCACCACCACGGGCTTGCTACTGCTCATGCTTGTATCCTGACTGTGATTTGGTTTTGTTCGAGATGTAACATGAAGCATGTACTATTTACCAAGATCAAATTCCTAGGCCTTTTGGCGGTTTTTTTCTGCGCCATGTCATGGGCCCATCTGGCAGATGCTAAGGTCGGCAAAGCCACGGGCTTGCCTATTCCGCGTTTTGTGTCTCTTGCCAGTGATGAGGTGAATATGCGCCACGGTCCTGGAAAATCTTTCCCAATTGCTTGGGTCTATCGGGTGGAGAATTTGCCAGTGCAGGTCATCGATGAATGGGTGCATTGGCGCAAAATCCGCGACCTGGATAACATCGAAGGCTGGGTGCATAAATCCCTATTGCGCAGCAGCAGGTCCGCAATCATCACCAATGATCTGGCGGATGTCCTGGATCAGGAATCAGGAGACACAAAACTCGTGGGCCAAATAGGCAGGAATGTTGTGGTGGCCATCAAGGCTTGTGGTATTCAGCATTGCCTCATCGAAAAAGGCCCCGTGGAGGGTTGGCTATCGAAAAGCCAATTCTACGGGGCCTTTGGCGAAGAAATGTTTGGGAATTGATCAAAGGTCTTTGATCAATTCCTCGCGTGCAGCACCAGAAATCGCCGACATATGGCCATAATTTTCGTGGTCGCAGCCCACCATTACCTCAACGGACTTGTCCTTAAATGCCTCGGCTTGGGCGTCATTCATTTGGAAACGAATGAAGTGCACGGATGACGTTTTTCCGTCCGCGGTGGTGCGTTCGATGTCATCCTCATTGACGGTGGAATAAATGCGTTCACCAGCAACTTGCAGGAATAATTTTTCATCAACACCACCGAGGGTCCGCAGAATATCCAGCCGGCGGGCCCCATCAGTTACCTCAAACATCACCGTGGCGGTGAGTTCATTACCCTGGGGTATCATTGGGTTGTAGGCGCGCAATTCGTCAGGGATCTGGTCTTCGCCACCCTTTTCCACAAACAACATCTCGTGAACCTGGTGCCACATCGTGTCATAGGATTCAAAATAGAAGGTGCAAAAAGGTCCAAGTGGTACCTGGCGTGCCTTTTTGATGGGGCGGAGCTTGGTCCGGGTCTCAGCACGCGATTTGCCATATTCAGCCATGTCCATAATGTCAGCATGGGCAATGATACGATCTTCTCGGCTCATGTTATTTCTCCATTTGTTTGTGTTGAAGCATCAAAGTCCGTAGGCCTTGGCCATCAATTCAATCGGATGAAAGGCGCTGTCAGGGATGTTTTCAGCACCCTCCATGTCCATCACCTGAAGGATGTGTTTGGCGGCAAGCGGGCATTCTGAAGCAACATATTCGTTATCGTTGCGCTTGGCGGCACGGGCTGTGTTTTTGCCCACCTTCACCGCCGCATCAAAGGTCTCCTTCAGCACCCCAAACGTACCTCCATGGCCCGAGCAACGCTCCAGCACATCAATTTTGGTGTCTGGGATATGTTTCAGCAATTCGGCACCCTTCTGTCCCATATTCTGGGCGCGGGCATGGCAGGAAAGGTGCATGGTTACGCCCCCATCCAATGCGTTCATGCCCTCAGCAAGTCCCTCTTTCTTGGCAATATCAACCATGTATTCATCAATATCGGCCACATGTTGGGCAAGCCTTTTGACCTGCTCATTTTCTGGCAGAATGAGGGGCCATTCAAACTTCATCATGAGGGAACATGAGCTTGTGAGGGAGATCACATCATACCCCTTATCCACCCATTCAAGCAGCACAGGGACAACCTTGAGCGCTTGCTCAGCGACCTCATTGACAGCACCTTGCTCCAGCTTCGGCATGCCGCAGCAGCCTGGGTAAACAACTTGGGTGTCCACACCATTATGGGCGAGCACCTTGCGGGCTGCCGTGCCTGTGCGGGCCTGCTGATAATTCACAAAACAGGTGGCATAAATCACCGCCTTGCGGCCATGGGCCGGTGCGTCTGTGTTGACCATGGGCACGTTATTTTTGGCCTGGGTGGTGAATGGCTTGGATTCAAAACTTGGCAGGTCAACGCGCCGATCAATGCCCGCCAATGATTCCATGATGGGACGGGTTAATTTGTTGTCGGTTTTGGCGGCCCAATTGGCGATGCCCGCAAATGGGGCGGCCATCTTTCCGTTGCGGTCGGTGTGGGTCAGGCGCTCTGCATCGGCATTCTTCTCACCTTGTTGGCGGATGGCGGCCCGGTAACGAAGCATCAGATGCGGGAAATCGAGGTCAAATTCATGGGGGGGCACATAGGGACATTTGGTCAAGAAGCACATGTCACAAAGCGTGCAAAGATCCACGACCTTGCGATAATCTTCACCCTTATCCAGGCCATCAACTTCTTCGGTTTCTGACTCATCAATCATGTCAAACAACGTGGGGAAGGAATCACAAAGGTTAAAGCAGCGGCGGCAGCCATGGCAGATGTCAAACACCCGCTCCATTTCGTCCTCAATCTTATTCAGATCGTAATATTCTGGGTTGTTCCAGTCGATGGGGTGACGGATGGGGGCGTCGAGGCTTCCTTCGCGCATGTCAGGTTCCTTAAAGCTTGATGACAACGTGGTGGCATATGTTGTTGGGGTATAAGAAAACCCCCGGCTGTTGCCGGGGATCATATTTTTTGCCGAGCCAAGCGAACGCAAAGCTCAGGCAGAAACCGAATTAGGCATCCATGCTGTCGAGGGCTTTCTGGAAACGACCTGCGTGGGACTTTTCGGCCTTTGCAAGGGTCTCAAACCAGTCGGCAATCTCATCGAAACCTTCTTCACGGGCTTCACGAGCCATGGAAGGATACATATCGGTATATTCGTGTGTTTCACCGGCAACGGCAGACTTCAAATTGTCTGAGGTGGAGCCGATTGGTTCACCGGTTGCAGGGTCGCCAACGGCTTCCATGAATTCCAGGTGACCATGGGCGTGGCCGGTCTCACCTTCGGCGGTGGAGCGGAACACGGTGGCAACATCGTTATAGCCTTCGATGTCAGCCTTCTGTGCGAAATAAAGATAACGGCGGTTGGCCTGGCTTTCGCCAGCGAAAGCCGCCTTCAGGTTTTCCAAAGTTTTGGTGTTAGCAAGTGACATGTCGTCCTCCGAATATGAAGATTCCGGGAAGAGGTCCTTCCCGTGGTATCACATATAGGGGCACCAATTGGGACGTCAATAGTTTTTAGAACAATTCTAAGATGATAATCTTTATCAGCGGATTCGGATGATCACATCCACCTGCTCAAGCTCACGGCCCTTGGGCAATTCGGGCATGCCAACCACCTGCAATGATGTGTTGTCGATATCTATCAATTGCTGCTCCTCATCAACATAAAAATGATGATGAGGCTTGATGTTCGTGTCAAACCAGCTTCGCTGCCCGTCGACACTTACCCGGCGCAACACGCCATGATCTGCCAGGGTGTTCAATGTGTTGTAGACCGTCGCCAGCACCATGGACGCACCAGCACCACCGACTTCACGAAACAATTCTTCCGCGGTGAAGTGACGATCCCCGCCATGAAACATCGCATTCATCAAAGCCAAGCGCTGTTTTGTGGGGCGCAAGCCTGCCTCGCGCAAACGATCCACATAAGGCCCCTCGGGTTTACCAGGGACTTTGCTTGGGTCAACTTGTGGACGCATTTTGTCCATGCTAGGCCTTTTCTCCAGAAATTTTGTGCAACACAAATATAAACCATAGTTTAGAATGAGTCAAAACCGGCCAGCAATAACGGGAGCAACAATGACCGAACCCAAAACCAGTTTCTCCTATGATGAGCTCATCGAATGTGGCGAAGGTAAGCTTTTTGGTCCTGGCAATTGCCGGCTGCCATTGCCGCCCATGTTGATGTTTGACCGGATCACCAAAATTTCGTCAGAAGGCGGCGAATATGGCC
>DKOD01000049.1 GCA_002469865.1 Alphaproteobacteria bacterium UBA7371
GAGGATCCAGAAGCCTTACTTCAGTCTGTTGGCACATATGGGGCCAAACTTTGTTACCTCTCCAACCCAGACAACCCCATGGGCAGTTGGATTCTTGCCAAAGACATTTTGAACATGCTGGACAAGATGCCTGAGGAATGTCTCTTGGTGCTGGATGAGGCCTATCAAGATTTTGCCCCCGCAGATGCCCTTTTGCCAAACAATTTTATCCACCCCCAATTGTTGCGGTTCCGCACTTTTTCCAAAGCCCATGGCTTGGCGGGCCTTCGGGTGGGCTACGTGTTTGGCCCCGAACATTTGGTCCGTGCATTCAACAAAATTCGCAATCATTTTGGCATGAATAGGCTTGGCTTAACCGCGGCCATGGCGTCACTGGATGACAAGGAGCATTTGGAAAATGTTCGCCGCCAAGTTGCAGCGTCCAAAGCAAAGATCAAGCATATTGCCCAGGCCCATGGCTGCAACACACTTCCAAGTGCCACCAATTTTGTGGCCGTGGATTTGGGTGGTGATGGCACTTTGTCCCAAAATATGGTGGCGGCGCTTGCCAAGCGGCAAGTCTTTGTCAGGATGCCCATGGTGGCTCCTTTGAACCGCTGCATTCGGATCACTGCCGGTGGTCCTGAAGCCATGAATGTGCTGGAACAAGTATTTGGGCCGGCATTGCACGAGGCCAGTGAACATGCACTTTGAAGTTGCAATATGCGACGCCAGGTGAAGGCAGTGGCGGTATTTTAAGGAAAAAAGTATTTAAGAAACTTTTTTTCTTAACCAGTCGGTGAGTGTTTCCATGGCCATAACAATAACAAAAATTGCCAAAATAATGGCCGATGCGTTTTTGTATTGAAACAAATCAAAAGCAACTTTTAATTCCTGTCCAATGCCGCCGGCACCAACCAATCCTAGAACAACTGATGATCTGATGGCGCGCTCCAATGCATAGAGGCTTGTATTGATAAGCGATGGCATGGCTTCAGGAATGATGGCTGAAGATATTATATTCCATTGGTTTCCGCCGATTGTTCGGATAGCCTGTTTGGCCTTTGGGTCTGTATCTTCAAACGCTTCGGCGAAAAATCGCCCACAAAATCCAAGTGTATCAACGACAATGGTCATGGTGCCGGCAACCGCGCCAAGACCTACCGTGGAAACAAAAATCAGTGCCCAAACAAGGTCAGGTATTGTCCGACATAGTGAGACCACACCACGGATGAGCCAACGAAAGGGGCCTAAGGGGCTGATTCCCTTTGCGGAAAACCAAGCAATCGGCAAGCTCAAAAAGATGCCAATAAAGGTGCCGGCAATGGCAATCTCCATTGTTTCGATGAGCACCCAAAACATCCGAAAAATAAATTCTTCTTCCATGTTGGGCGGTAACATTCTGCCCAAAAGATTTGTCAGCCGAGGAATGCCTTCAAATATTCTTTGGGGGCTTGGTGCAACATCACCAATAGACGAAAGAATGATCGCTCCTATGGCGACCAAACAAACAAAAGAAAAAGACCCAATTTTGGGTGTCCGCTTGGGTACGTATTTGGGTTTTTTACTCATCGAAATAATGCGGCGCTTAAGTCAGGATCGAATAAATTGGAGGGCCCAGTCCAAAAAACCTTCCCCTGTTGAAGTGCAATGATTCGATCAGAATAGGATCTGGCATGCTGAATGTCATGAGTTGTGAACAATAATGTGGTTTGGTTTTTCTGAGATAAATCAGAAAATAACTTCATGATGTCTTCGCCTGCTGCTGGGTCAAGACTTGCTGATGGCTCATCTGCTATGAGCAATCGTGGGTCTCTTACCATCGCACGTGCAATGGCAACCCGCTGAGCTTGGCCACCAGAAAGTTCATCGACACGTTGTTCACAAAAATCTTGCAGTTGCACATCCCCAAGGCTCCTCAATGCTTTCAAGCGCCAGGAATAAGGAGCCAAATGATGGGTGCTCGCCCTCCAAGACCCACGTTCACCCATAAAGCCATGGACAACATTGCTGAGGGCTGAAAGGCGTCCAACAAGCGAATGTGTTTGAAACACAAACCCCACCGAGCGGCGAAGGTTTTTAAGAAGCGCAACAGGTTGCTTTGCCCTGAGCGACGTGCCGAGGGTGGCTATCTCGCCGTGGTCAAAGATCTCTTGCCCGACAAGACATTTTAACAGGGTCGATTTTCCTGCCCCGTTAGGCCCAATAAGTGCTACACGTTCACCTTCAGAAATCTGTATATTGATATCAGTGAGAATTTGTTTCGCACCATATCTCTTGGAGATTCCTGAAACATTTATCGCGAGATGTTTTGATGCCCGCTCACGAAAGAAACGGGCATCAATCTCATTTGGGACAAAATCAGCCAACGAAATCTTTCAGCGTATCGATGCCAATCGTTTTGTACATATCGCGGACATAGTCATAGTCACTATCTTTGACATTCTTGAGGAAAAAGCCGCCCTGATATTTTTTGTTGTCGTCACCCTTCAAGATTGCATCCATAAGATTTTGACCATCGTCGATAAAAGCATTGCGAACCTTTTCGACAACATCCTTAGCGACATCATTTCTAGCTACCAAAATGTCATTTGGAAGATCGCGACCACGTGCGATTACGGTAAATGAATGATCAGGAAATGCTTTGCGGATTTTTTGCAGATGACCGAAATTCATACCCACAGCTGCTATGTCACCTCGGATAAGAGCTTCGATAGCAACATTACGCTTGATGATCTGTGGTTTGTAATCACGGTTCATCATCAGACCAAAATCGGCCAATGCCTGAGCGGGGCCAAGATGCTGGGAAGTTGATCCAACAGAACCAAAGGTAACCACCTGACCTTTGACATCATTAATGCTTTTGATGGGTCCGTCGGAAAGAGCGACGATCTGTGCAAAATAATCTGGTCTTTGCCAGGCCACAACAATTTCTGGTTTGGTGAGCTCTTTAAGGACCACATATTCGGCTGGACCAGTCAAAACGAACTCAACCTGCTTAGCATTTAACGCCTCAACTGCCGCGGTTCTTGAGCTGACAGGAAACAATTCAACATCAAAACCTGTGCTTTTCTTCAATGCCTCGGCAAATGGTCCGAATTCTTGCTGAAGTTGCTCCAACCCTTCAATATCCGTTACGGCCAGGCGAATCTTGTCTGCCGCTTGGGCAACCATTGCAGTTCCCAAAAGCATCGCGGATGCCAATATCGAGCTCACAAATTTTTTCATTCTAACCCCCAATAGATGTGTATATGGACTGCATTTATAAGAGTGCTTTTGTTACAATCTCATGACATTGGAGAATTTTTTTGGAGGTTAATTTTTTCATTGAGGGCGGTCACGTGCTGACCCAAGGAAATTTCCGCCATTGCTCATTCGCAGTGGTGGATGGCAAATTTGATTTTCGATCTGACGTAAATCATAAATGCACCACCATATCTGCCAAAAACCGTGATGTTTTGCCGGGAATCATTGATCTTCATGGAGATGCTTTCGAGCATGTTCTCATGCCAAGAAGTTCAGTTTCCATGCCTGTTCGCACGGCTCTTTTGGAAGTTGATAAGCAATTATTGGCTAATGGTATCACCACGGCTTACCATGGGGTGACTCTGTCATATGAGCCCGGCCTTCGAAGTTTCGAACAAGCAAAAATTTTTTTGGACGAGCTACAATTTTGTCGCCAATATTTGTCCGCACGGCATCAATTGCATTTGCGTGTGGAAACATTTGCATTTGCCTATTTTCATGAAATCCCGGAGCTTATCAGCAGATTTTCTGATCCCATCCTTGCTTTCAACGACCACCTTACACCAGTCATCAATGATGACGCCGTAATCAAAAGAAAATTAAAAAAAATGGCATCGCGGAGTGGCATGACGGAAGAAGCATATCTTGCGATGATCAAAGACCTTTGGGCCAAGAACAAAGACATTGATGACCATATACAAATTTTGGCCAAATCATGCGGCAGTAAGGCGGTATTTTTTTCTCATGATGAGTATGATGTTCAGCAACGCAGAAAGTTTCGGGCTTTGGGCTGCCATGTGAGCGAATTTCCCATGGCCGAAGATGTCGCCCATGATGCGCAAAATCATTTTGAATTTGTTGTAATGGGGGCCCCAAATGCATTGCGAGGCTTGAGTCATAACGGCGCCATATCCGCAAGGGACATGATTAAAAAGGGACTCTGCAACATACTTTCGTCAGATTATTATTATCCTTCACTTCTTGCATCCATGTATCTTTTGGCAGATCAACAAATTCTTTCATTATCCGAAGCATGGAAATTGGTCTCTGCAAATCCCGCTGACGCTTTAAAGTTAACTAATCAGGGCCGAATTGAAGATGGCAATGATGCAGATTTTATTTTGGTGGCACGCACTGAGCTTGGTCCCGTCGTAACAGATGTTTTTTGCCGTGGCCGACATGCTTATCACATCGATTTGCCATCATGAAAATCGCCAGCTGGAATATTAATTCGGTGCGCAGCCGTCAGCATTTGGTGGCAGATTTTTTGCGTGATCACGCCCCGGACATCCTTTGCCTCCAGGAAACCAAGGTGGAAGACGACAAATTTCCAAGGCAGTTCTTTGAGGAATTGGGCTATGGCCATCAAACCATTAGGGGCCAAAAATCTTATAACGGCACGGCAATCATTGCCAAAAATGCCCCGGAATTTGCCGATCATTTGGTCTTTGATGAGCAAGATGGGGCAAGGCATGTGGCGGCCCGCCATGATGGCGTCACCATCCATAATTTCTACGTGCCAGCCGGCGGGGATATTCCTGACCCTCAGGCCAATGATAAGTTTGCTCATAAATTGCGGTTTTTGGATGACATGCAGGCCTATTGCGCAAGCGGGCATTTGGCCGAAGCCAGCATTTTGGTGGGTGATTTGAATATTGCACCCTCGGTCCATGATGTTTGGTCAAGCAAGCAGCTTGCCAATGTGGTCAGCCACACCGAAGTTGAAATCAATAAGCTTGAGGCAGTGAGGCAGGCAGGCGGGCTTGTGGATGCGGTGCGCGTGGTCCATCCCGAACCTGCGATGTTGTATTCCTGGTGGTCCTATCGTTCACCTGATTTTCGAAAAAACAACCGTGGCCGAAGGCTTGATCATATCTGGGTGAGCCCGGACCTTGTCGGTAGGATCCGCCATGTGTCTTTGCTGGATGATTACCGCGCCCGGGAAAAGCCTTCAGATCATATCCCGCTTGTTTTGGAACTGACTTAATTTTCCAGCGAGCGGGCTTCTTCGGGCAACATGATGGGAATCCCATCGCGAATGGGGTAGGCGAGTTTTGCCTGGCTGGAGATGAGTTCCTGGGCTTCACGATCAAAAGTGAGGGGGCCCTGGCTCACGGGGCATACCAAAAGCTCCAACAGTTTAGGTTCGATGCTTGGATGTTCTTTCTGCTCGGTCATGGACCATGTTTACCCTTAATTCACGCTGTCGTCACCCATTTCTGGGGTGGCGGACATTTGCAAAATGGCGGTTAATGTTGCCTCACGGTCGTCAAGGCTGTTTGCTTCCAGAAGGGCTTGTTTCTCTTCCGGGCGGAAGGGACAGACGATGGACAGCATGTTGATCAATTCTTCGCGCTTGGAATGCTGCATGCTGCGCCAATCGGCATCAATGGACCTTGCTTTAAAATAGGGTTTCAGCAAATTGACCAGCGCGTCACGGCCCACAAATTCTGGGTCATCCAAAGGCACAAAATCATGCGCATGGGCATCATAATGGGCAAAAACCTGGCGGTAGGGTGTGTCCACCTCCAATTCCCTGGCGATTTCAAAGCGGGTGACCCCGGAAAGCGTGAGAAGGTAGCGCCGATCTTCGGTTTCAGAAAATGAGGTGATCCGACCCAAACAACCCACCCGATAAATGGTGGGAATGTCCCTGATTTCGTAACCGTCAGGCTGCACCATACCAATAAGCCGCTGACCTTTTAGGGCATCATCAAGCATGGCCACGTAGCGTGGCTCAAAGATGTTTAGAGGCAATTGGCATCGCGGCAGTAAGGTTGCCCCAGATAAAGGAAAGATGGGGATTTCATTGGGCAAGACCTGTGGTGAGGTCAAATCAGCTAAGAACATGGCATATCCGGCAAAAATTTACGCAAACATTATAGACCCTAACTTAGCGCGACCTTTGATTGTGACAGGGTCTTGGGGTCCAAATGACTCAAATAATTCCACCAAACGCTTTCTTGCACCATCTTCATTCCACGCCCGGTCGGCCCGCACAATAACCAGCAATTCCTCCACGGCTTGTTCATGTTGTCCTGCGCCAAGCAGGGCCGTGGCGTAATCAAATCGGGCTTGATGGTCGTGGGGATCCTGGTCCAATTTTGCCTTGATGCCCGCAAGATCACCACCCAATTGTGTGGCTTCGCGGGCAAGTTTTAACGAATTGGCGGCGGCAACCAAGGCT
>DKOD01000070.1 GCA_002469865.1 Alphaproteobacteria bacterium UBA7371
ATGCCCACCCGATCACCCTTTTGAAGACCACGCTCCTGCAAAGCAAAGGCGATATGGTCTGCAAGATTTGCCATGGCCCTGTAGCTGTGGGTTTTGCCCAGGAAGTCCACACAAACCCGGTCAGGATAAATCTCCGCAGAATTCCACAGAAGTTCATTCACAGGGTGGCTTGCTATGGGCGTGGCAACATCCACCCCATCAAGCTCGCCATCCCGAAGATCCCAATCAGGCAACATGGCCGATGGGGTGCGTTTCAATAACCTGGCCACCATGGCCAATGATCTGGCAAAGGTAATCAAGTTTGGGCAAAATTTGCTGGAAATAGAACCTAGCGGTCGGGATCTTCGCCATGTTGGTGTTGGTGGAAGCATGGGCCATTTCGGCCCACATCCATGCGATGCTCAATGTGCCCACCGCCTGCATGGCGGGATAGGCAGCCGCACCACGATCGGCCAAATCCATTGTTGCCAGCTGCGCCAAAGCATCCTGAAGTTTGGTGACGCCCGCATGAAGGGGTGCCACGAATTCCTCCGCCGGCCCAGCTTCCATTTTGGTCAGGGATTGGGTGATCTTGTCAAAGAAACGACGTGGCAAACGGCCATCATGCAAATTCATTTTGCGCCCCACCAAATCCATGGCCTGAACGCCATTGGTGCCCTCATAAATTTGGCAAATGCGGGTGTCACGCACAAATTGCTCAACGCCCCACTCGCGAACAAAACCATGCCCACCAAAACATTGCACCGCCAAATTGGCGCCCTCCGAACCAATATCTGACAAATGGGCCTTCACCACAGGGGTTAAAAAAGCGGTTAAATCGTCGGCTTCTTCACGCTCTTCTTGATTATCTGCAGCATGGGCCAGGTCCATTTGCATCAAGGCAAAAAGTGCCAAGGCACGACCACCCTCAATCTGTGATTTTTGGGTTAACAGCATGCGACGGACATCGGGATGAACAATGATCGGGTCTGCAGCAGAATGTTCATCCACAGCGCCTCTTGGGCCACGGCCCTGAAGACGATCACAGGCATAGGCATGGGCATTTTGGTAGGCCACCTCCGCCTGGGAAAGGCCCTGTATGCCCACAAACAACCGCGCCGCATTCATCATTGTGAACATGGATTTTAGCCCTTGGTGGGGCGCACCCACCAAAAAACCCTTCGCGCCATCCAAATTCATGACACAGGTGGGGGAACCGTGAATGCCCATTTTTTTCTCAAGCGAGGCACAAAAGACCTGGTTGCGATCTCCGAGGCTTCCATCCTCATTCACCATGAATTTTGGCACCACAAACAAACTGATTCCGCGCACACCCTCTGGCGCATCAGGTAGCCTAGCAAGCACCAGATGAATGATGTTTTCGGCCAATTCATGTTCGCCGCAGGTGATAAAGATCTTGGTGCCCTCAATGGCATAACTTCCATCGTCCAAGGGCTTTGCCTTGGTCCGCAAAAGTGCCAAATCCGTGCCAGCATGTGGTTCGGTCAAATGCATGGTTCCGGTCCATTGACCGCTGGCCATCTTGGGCAGGTAGGCGTTGCGGATGTCTTCAGATGCATGGGCTTTGAGGGCCATGTAAGCAGAATGGGAAAGCAAGGGAAATAAAGACAAAGAAAAATTGGCGCTGGAAAGCATTTCCATGACAGCCCCCCCGATCATATGGGGCAAGGCTTGACCACCGTCACACTCATCAGCAGTGAGCGATGCCCAGCCGCCTTCGCAATATTTGCCATAGGCTTCCGCAAAGCCAGAAGGCACATAGACGTGGTTATCTTCCAGCCGGCAACCTTCTTCATCACCATGGCGGTTAAGTGGGAAAAATTCCTCCTCAACCAGTTTCCCGGCCCCTTCAAGGACCGCTTCCAAAAGATCCGGCGTCAGTTCATCAAAGCCCTTTAGATGCTTATGGTCCTGAATTTTGAGGACATGATTAAACAAAAAAGCAAAATCTTCTATTGGTGCTTTATAAACAGGCATGCCATCCTCATAAATCTACAAAATCTGTTGCTGCTTTATGTACTAACAATTTACCCATTCGTCGAACCTGCTTTTGGCCTGCAAAAAACCCCAACCATGGCGGCATTAGGCAGACCGCAGCCAGGCAAGGGCCAAATCCTGGAAGGATTGGGCCACCTCATCACGTTCAAGAAGAAGCTCATGACCCGCGTCAAAATGGTGGATCTGCAAGCTTTTGATGTCCTTTAACAAAGGGGCGATACGCTTGTTGTCGATCACCTCATCATGGTCTGAGATCAACCACACACAGCCTTTCATGGAAATATTTTGGCGCAGCAGGTGGCACAATCGGTCGCAGGAGCGAAAAGCTGCCTCAATCCAACAACAAGTGGCGCCGCCGGTGCGAAGCACCGGATGTCTGCGCTCCAAATCCAATTGAATGTTTCGCAAAGGGCCACCTTCAGCCAATTTATCAAGGCCAGATAAATAAGCCCGATAATCCCAACCCCCTCGTCCGGGGGCGTAATTATTGCCAAGACCCAGGGCCACAAATTTGGCCATGAGCACACGCACGAACACGGATGGCCATGGTTTGGTGCTAAAATTGACCATGGGGTTGGATAGAAATAACGGGGCATCAATCAACCCTTCCAATCGTGCCCTCAAGGCCACATGCCCACCCATAGAATGCCCAATGACCATATTTTTCTCATGCCCAAAATGGCTTAAAAGCTCATGCAGCATGCCGATATGTTGATCAAAATCACCAAGTAAAATTTTTTCAGGATCCTGCCCCAAACGGGGTGAACCTGCTTGGCCGATGGGGTCAAACACCACGACACGCGCTTCTGGTTCCAATGTTTTGATCAGCCGAAAGTATTTTTCTATGGGTTCGGTAAAACCAGGATGAACAAACACACATGTTGCCTGACCCTCATCGGGTGTTGCGTAAACACGCAATTCTCCATGCTGACCACGGGCATAGAAAAAAGGCGTGCGCCAAACGGCATCCATTTCTTCTTGCGCCACATGACCCAAGGGCAAACCAAAATGCGGCGCTGTTCCCATCACCTCCATGTTGGTGACCTCCAGACACGAATCAAACATCGCTAGGATATAGTGTCAGCATTACACAAAACCATTGGGGTTTATTCGTGACAGCCATAGAGCCTCATGAACATTGCCGCCTGACACACGCCAACAAGTATCTTTTTGTGGGCGACCTCCATTGCGATGCCATGGCATTGGAACAGGCTGCCAACATTGCCTTGGTTCATAAGGCCAAACTTTGCTTATTGGGCGATTACACATCCTATGGGCCGGCATTGGATATTGTGTTGGCCCTCAATGATATTCTGCCGGGGTCATTATCCATCTTTGGAAATCATGAATATTATTTGGCTCGCCATGCCCTATTGGGGGGACGGAAATTTTCTTGCATGAATGAAAGCTGGGACTCGCTCAACGCAACTTCCCAGGGGCGTCATGCCCTGCTGCGTTATCTTGAAATTTTGCAAACTCTTCCAGCCTGGCGCAGCAACAAACAAATGATCTGGGCCCATGGGGGCGTCGACGACATCATGATGGACGAGGACGCTCCTCCTTTGGGCAGGATCTTAAAAACTGGCCATCGTGACCGGCTATTTAACCTGGCCATGCATTCACGAACCCAAAATATCAAATCATCCCAAACAGCGCCAACACCAGAATGGGTCTCCAAGCTTACTATTGGCCATGCTTTTGTGGGCCATTATATCCGGCATCGCGATCATGTGAGCCTCGTTCAAAACCAGCACGGATGTATCACGCATTTTGTGGATTGTGGTGGTGGCAAAGGCGGCCAGGCTGGGCTGGTGCTGATGCAACCAGATTTGGCGGGTTGTTACACGGCCCACACCGCACGAACTGGCAATGAGGGCGCTGACTGGACCAGACCAGAAATTGAATTTTTGCGCCCAGAAAATGACAAAAAAATGACTGCCCATGCGACAGATAATCTGGTAAAAACATGAATATTGTTTTGTTTTTTAGGAGTTTTTCATATGGGTTTTGTTGATGCAGTAAAGCGTGGTTTTACCCACGCCACAAATCTTGGTGGCCGCGCATCGCGCGCTGAGTGGTGGTATTTTCATTTGTTTGGCTTCATTATTGGCTTCGTGATCAACCTCGCCACAATCGGGGATGTGAGTTCCGATCCTGATGATTTGTCTTCAGGTCTAGGCATCATTGCTGGTCTGTACTTTCTTGTCATGTTCTTTCTCTATCTGTCTGTTTCTATTCGCCGGCTGCATGACATCGACAAATCTGGTTGGTGGTATCTCTTGGTGTTTGTTCCCCTTGTTGGTGGCCTTATTCTTCTGTGGTGGTACGCCCAGCCAGGCACCGCAGGTACCAACAAATATGGCAACAACCCGCTTGAAGCCTGAATAATTTTCAATAAATGAACAAACGGCTCCATTCATGGG
>DKOD01000059.1:0-8677 GCA_002469865.1 Alphaproteobacteria bacterium UBA7371
GCTGCCCTGCCGGTGGATGTCCCTAAGATTATTGCCTTTGAAAGTGTTTACTCCATGGATGGTGATATCGCACCTATTGGTGCCATTGCCGACCTTGCTGACCGTTATGGTGCGATGACCTATTTGGATGAAGTGCATGCTGTTGGCATGTATGGCGCCAGGGGTGGTGGCATTAGTGAGCGCGATGGGGTGGCCCACCGCATCACCCTGATTGAAGGCACCTTGGGCAAAGCATTTGGTTGTGTGGGTGGTTATGTGACGGGTTCTGTGGAGCTGTGTGATTTTTTGCGCTCCTTTGCCAGCGGCTTTATTTTCACCACGGCCCTTCCTCCCGCTGTTGCCGAGGCGGCCACTGCATCCATTCGCCATTTAAAACAATCATCGGTTGAACGCGATTTGCAAAAGTTACGTGTGGCTAGCTTGCGCGCCCGTTTGGATAAGGCAGGCATTCCACATTTGCATAACGACAGCCATATTGTGCCCGTTTTGATCAAAGACCCTGTTAAGACCAAAATGATCGCTGATTACTTGCTTGATGAATGGGGTGTGTATGTCCAACCCATCAATTACCCGACCGTGCCCAAAGGCACCGAGCGGTTACGTTTCACGCCTTCGCCGCTTCACAGCGAAGAAGATTTGGATCGTTTGCTGGTTGCGTTGAACAGCATTTGGCAACAATGTGCCCTAGCCCGGGCTGTGGCGTAATTTTTTTTGATCCTGGCGGTCGACAGAAAATCACAAGGCACTAGTTCTCTTGCTCTACGGCATGGTTTGGTGCCGGGTGAACTTCTGGGAGATTTTTATGCTGAAAACTATTTTATTGGGCGCTGCCCTTACCGTCATGGCTGTCCCTGCCCTTGCAGATGGTGATGCGGCAGAGGGCGAAAAAGCCTTCAACAAGCAATGCGTTGCTTGTCACGTTGTTGCTGATGCCGATGGCAAAGTCTTGGCTGGTCGCAAAGCCAAAATTGGTCCGAACCTTTACGGGGTGATCGGTCGCGCCCCGGGCTCGATTGATTATAAATATGGGAAATCCATTGTGAAATGGGGCGAAACCGGCGCGGTTTGGAACCAAGAGACATTTGTGGGTTACGTTCAAAACCCAACGGGTTATCTTCGTGAAGTTCTTGATTCAAAAAGGGCGCGCGGCAAGATGGCCTATAAGGTGAAGTCGGAAGAGGATGCGCAAAATCTGTATGCCTACCTGACAACCTTCAGCCAGTAATATCGGGCTTATTTATCCTTTTTTCGTTGATAGGGTCACCCATTGGGGTGGCCCTTTTTTATGCTTTCTATGATCAGCGCAGCGGCCTCTTGGGGGGCTTCTTCATGCCAAAGATGTCCCCCATCGCTTAGGGCTAAAAGTTGGGCATGGGGCAATTTTTGTGCTGCTTCCTTGCCCACCTTATGAGGTACTGCCAGATCTTGACCATTGGTGATGATGACCACCTCATTTTGAATATGGCCAAGTTCTGACAAAAGCTGGGTTAAATCCCACTGTGCCATCATCAATAATGTTCCAGATACATGTTCATGCAGGCGGCCAAGTTGGGCATACCTTTTTATCATTTCTTCATTGATCTCGCCGCCAGTGCCCTCCAGCAATTTTTTGATCCGCTCATCACTTAAGCTTGCCGAGATAATCCTTGGGGTTAAGGGGTTGATGGCCATGCCCCGGGCCATCATGGGGAAGAGCCAACCAGCAACGCCCTCAAACTGTGCCAAGGACGCGTTGATGCAAATAATTTTGGGAAGGGCGGGTGTGAGCAATTTTGTGAGCTCTAAGGCCAGAACAGCGCCAGCGGAATGACCAAGAATGTAATCTGGCGTCACGCGCATGTCATCCAAGAGTTTTTTGATATCTTCTGCCATGGCCTTATTGCCTGAGCGGCTCCGGCTGCCAAGCCTCGTTTTGCCATGACCGGGCAGGTCAAGGGCCAGAAGATCAAAGAATTTGGACAGGTGGGGTTGCATGCCACTGAAGCTCAAACCGTCGGCCCCGGTGCCGTGGAGCATGAGCATGATGGGTCCTTTGCCTGCCCTGCGCAGATGCCAGTCATGCACCGGCTGGCGTCTTTGCTCTTCCTGCCAGTGGTGATGTTGAGGGGCCATAATCATGATCACGCTATGCTGCGGGGGCGCAGGGCATCCCCAACCATTTGGGATAATTGGTCAGCCCGGGCATTGGGCAGAATTTGATAACGTCCAGCCATCATGCTGGCCAATTCTTTTAAGTCCGTTGAGGCCCTCCGGCCTGTATCCACAACCATGGACGAAATTCCTTCAGCACGAAATTGGCGTGCCATGGCGGATGCATCTTCTTTAGCCTGGTCCCGATTGGCCGAGCCATCTCGGGCCACATTGGCACGTCCATCTGTGAGTAGGACCACCAATGCGGTTAAGCCCTGGCGTCGGGCCCGCAATGCTTCTTGGCGGCAAGCTGCCATGCCTGTTGCCAAGGGCGTGCCCCCACCCCCCAACATGCCAGCAAGTTTTTTCTTGGTTTGCACCAGCGAGCGGGTGGCTGGCAAAAGCAAATCTGCATCTTGGCCGCGAAAGGATACCAGCGCCACATGATCCCGATGAATATAGGCCTGGCCCAGAAGCTGCTCCACGGCCCCCTTAACTTCAGCCAGTCGGGCCATGGCGGAGGATCCCGAGGCATCCACGCCAAAGATCACCAGGCGGTCAGATTCCTGGGCATAACGCCTAAGGGCCAAATCATCGGGCAGAATGATCGGTCCTTCATGGGGCCGTGTGATGCCTGCCGCACGGCGGCTTCGCTGCCAAGGGGCAGCATTGGCAAGGGTTTTGCCCAAGTGGATGCCGCGGTCTTTGTGGCCATTTGCCTGTCGTGGTGGTCTTGGTGCCCCACGGCGGTTACCAGTCTTTGCAGGACCTCTGCCGCTCTTGCCGTTGCTCTGTTGCATGTTTTGTTGTTGCAAATTGGCAAGCATGATCTCAGGCATGGCCGATTTGATCGCATCCACAAGAATGTCCTGGGGGGACAAATCCTCTTGTTGTTGGGGTTTGCTGTCAGCTGATGGTTCGGAATCTTCCACTTCCGGTTTTGCTGTGTCTTGTTCTTCGGGGAGTTTGTTGGCCCTATTGGCAATGATCAAGGATGCAACTTCTTCAAAGTCATCAAGCTTCACGTCATCAGCACCCCTCAGCGAGGCCTGGCAACGTGCGGCATGAAGCAAGAATAAACCCCATCTGGGGTCATCGAGGCCAAATTGAATTGGAATGGTTGTCGCCAATACCAGCTGCTCTTGTGAAACGGGCAAGCATCGATCATTTTCGATAAGTTGTGGCCGCCAGGGCTTCTGGATCTTTAGCGCAAGCAAATGTTGTTCTGTGAGCAAGGTTCGAAAAGCGCAATAGCGCTCTAAGATGTCGGGAATGTTTTCTTCATCATCTGCCGACTCATCGATCAGGATAATCGGCGGGGCTTTGTCCATTCCTTGTAGAAATATCACAAGACGGGCCGCCTTTTGGGCGTCCAATAGCTGGGCGGAGGTGACCACCATCAGCGATGCTCGGGCCAAAACCCCTTCCTGGGTGACAACATGCCCAGCATGAAGGGTTGCGGACACGTCGATTCCGCCAAAAAAAACGTCATCAGCTGCGCTGGCAGAAACCACAGTTCGGTCGGGTCGCAGGTGGTTCAATTCTTCCAAAAATCTTGCAAGGCTTGGGCCATGGCGGGCCTTGATGATCATGCCAAGAAGATTGTCAGCCCCATGCAGCAACAGGCTGCATGCATGACGGGTTGCGTCTGGTTGTTCATTTGGAAGAGGCAAAAACCTGCTCCATTACCCTGTGAACACGCAAACGACCGCTGGTTTCATCAAGTGGATCGCGCCGGAGCCTATGCTGAAGGGCCATGGGGGCAACGGCCATCACATGGTTGCGGGTAACGTCAGATGCTTTGTTGTCCCAAGCTGCATAGGCCCGTGCGGCGCGCAACAGCGTCAATTCTCCCCGAAGCCCATCAGAGCCAAGCGCTGCACAAAGGGTGGCAATATCTTCCAGGGTTTGATCTGGAACCTGCAGCCTATGGATCAGATGTTGGGCCCTCACGATGGCACCACGCAAATTGCTTTCTTGTTTTTGCCATTCTTCTGAAAACGCTTGTGGGTTTTGGTCAAACCCATCGCGTCGGCGGATCACTTCAATGCGCTGGGCGACATCCTGGGGGTTGCCCACATCCACAGCAAGACCAAAGCGATCGAGGAGCTGAGGCCTTAATTCACCCTCTTCTGGGTTGCCTGAGCCAATTAGGACAAAGCGGGCGGCATGGCGAACGGATAATCCTTCGCGCTCCACCAGGTTTTCACCAGACTGGGCAACATCCAAGAGAAGGTCGACAATGTGATCTTCCAAAAGGTTGATTTCGTCGATGTACAAAAACCCCCTATTGGCTTTGGCCAGGAGCCCAGGTTGGAATGCTTTTTCGCCCTTGGTCAGGGCTTTTTCGATGTCCAATGCACCGGTCACGCGATCTTCAGTGACCCCAAGGGGTAGGTCCACCACGGGTGTTGGAATCTTTGTTTTGCGCTTAACTTTAAGGTTTGCCCAGTTTGGTGTTTGGGTGGCTTCGCTGCTGTTGACAGGGCAATTTTTTATGGCCGTGATCGGGGGCAAAAGGGCGGCCAAGGCGCGCACGGCAGTGGATTTTCCGGTGCCTCTGCTTCCAAAAATCAACACACCGCCAATGGTCGGATCGATGGCCGACATAATGAGGGCCGACTTCATTTCATCTTGACCCACAATAGCAGTGAAAGGAAAATTCAGGTTCATTTCATGGGACTCCGGCATGGGATAACAGGTGATGTGCCATTCCAACTGCCATGTTCTTCAGTGATCTGGAAACGGGCATAAAGTTCCTCAGCAAACCAATGTTCTAGGCGCACGGCCTTGATGGCCTCAGCATGGTGTCCTTGCCTGGCAAAACGCGCCATCGACTGGGCGTCAGGCCATATCGAAAAGGTAATCTGACGCATCAGGGGAAGTTCCCCAATACCAATCTTGAAGATCACCGACGGGTCTGCCCCAATTCTTTTGGATATGTTGGGTACCCGGCGCCAGAATTTCCAGGCGATGGATGGTCGGAGGCTTGCCCTGGTTAGTGCAGCTAATGGGGCATCTTTCTGAGACGGAATGTCGGAAAGCACAAAAGGTGCTTGACCATCCCATTGACCCCTTACGGAAATGGGGCGCATTAAGATTTGCCAATGTTCTCGCGCGTTTTTTTGATAGCGCGCAAAGAGGCCATGAGACGACAATTGCTGTCGGGCGATATCCTCATCTTCCCAACAACATAGGATGGCATACACGCCCATGTTGGGTGATGGCGTAAAACCTTCGCCAGTACCTGAGCCGCATAATTTCCAAAATGTTAGCCCTGGAATTTTGGACATGGGCATCCTCGCCCTTGCCATCATGGTTAACGCCCAAAGGCGGGGCAAGAAACCATCGAAGCGGTAGAATGTAAGGCTTGCACAAGCTGCCAATAAGATAACCTCCACTGTCAGATAAATGATACATTTGAATGGGCACCAAGGCCAGTATGATCAGCACGTTTGTTCCTGATGTTGTAAAATGATTGCAAATCCTTGTCGTTAAGGCTTAGTGTACATAATTAATGACACTTGAGGTGGTGTATGTTTTCTGGGCCCAAAAATCTTCCCGTGACGAGCAAGGCCGTGATTATTGGGGCAGGGCTTGGTGGACTGGCCTCTGCCATGCGCTTGTCGGCACGTGGGTATGAAGTCACCATCGTGGACCGACTTGACCATGTTGGTGGTCGTGGAAGCTCCATTACCAAAAATGGTTATCGCTTTGATCTTGGCCCAACGATCATCACCGTGCCGCAATTGTTGGAAGATCTTTGGGCAGCTTGCGGCCGTAATTTTCATGATGACGTGGAATTGGTGCCGCTTGATGATTTTTACCAAATACGTTGGCCTGATGGATCATGTTTTACTGCATCGGCTGATGATGACCGCCTGCGCGAAGAAGTAAAAAGGCTCGCGCCAGAGGATCTTGAAGGTTACGAGAAGTTCCTTGGTGACAGCGAAGCCCGATATTGGTTTGGATTTGAGGATTTGGGCCGTCGCCCCATGGATAGCCTTTGGGGGTTGCTGAAGGTATTGCCACGCTTTGCCATGCTCAGGGCTGATCGTTCGGTGGCTGCCCATGTGGCCACCAGGGTCAAAAACCCAAAGTTGCAAATGGCCTTATCATTCCATCCGCTTTTCATTGGTGGTGATCCTTTCAAATGCACATCCATGTACACCTTGGTTTCCTACCTCGAAAAAACTTTTGGTGTTCATTATGCCATGGGTGGGGTTCAGGCGATTGCTGATGCCATGGCGCAAGTGGTCAAAGATCAAAATGGTCGTTTGATGCTCAATCGTGAGGTGGACCAATTAATGGTGTCATCCGATGGTCGGGCAAGTGGCGTGAAGCTCACTGATGGAACAAAGCTTGAGGCCGATATAGTGGTCTCTAATGCCGATGCGGGCCATACCTACCAGCGTCTCCTTCGCGATATCCCAAGGCGCCGTTGGACTGACAAAAAGCTTGCTTCCAAGCGTTGGTCCATGGGGCTCTATGTCTGGTATTTCGGCACCAAGGGAACGGCAGGCATGTATGAGAAGCTTGGCCATCACACCATCCTGAATGGTCCGCGTTACGAGGGTTTGGTCAGGGATATTTTCCGCAATGGTCGGCTTAGTGACGACATGAGTTTGTACATTCACCGCCCCAGTGTGACCGATAAGAGCGTGGCGCCCGAGGGAGACGATACCTTCTATGTGCTGTCACCTGTTCCTCATTTGGGTCATGATAACCCCGTTGATTGGTCAAGCGAAGCGCCCATTTACCAGCAAAAGGTAGCAGCCCAGCTGGAAACATTGATGCCAGGTTTTCAAGAGCGTATCACCGAAAGTCTTGTGTTCACGCCTGAAGATTTTGCCGATCGCTATCTTTCGCCGCTGGGCTGTGGGTTTTCCATTGAGCCCAGAATTCTGCAATCGGCCTGGTTCCGCCCCCATAATGTGAGCGAGGAATTGCCAGGTCTTTATTTGGTTGGTGCAGGAACCCATCCCGGTGCTGGGGTGCCGGGGGTTATCTCCAGCGCTGAGGTGCTGGACCAACTTGTTCCTGAGGCGAGCGTGTCCACAGCACCATCGCCCGTGGGGGCAACATGAGGTTGGGGGTAAGCATGAGGGATGATGATATTGGCCATTGCGCCGCAGCAATCCGCACAGGTTCCCATTCCTTTTATGCCGCTTCAAAACTTCTTCCTGGAGATGTTCGTGATCCGGTTCGTATTCTCTATGCTTTCTGTCGTTTGGCAGACGACGAAGTTGATGAGGGTCAGGACAAAACCAAGGCCGTGCTAAGCCTCGGGGAGCGGTTGGATCGCGTTTATGCAGGGCGGCCCATTGATCGTCCAGAAGACAGGGCCATGGCATCATTGGTGGTGGATCATGAGATGCCGAGGGTTTTGCCTGAGGCCTTGCTTGAAGGTCTTGCCTGGGATGCCCAGGAGCGCCGGTATGAAACAATAGCTGATTTGCGTGATTATGCAGCCAGGGTGGCTGCAGCAGTAGGCGTGATGATGTGTGTGCTGATGAAGAGCAGAAACCGGGATGTTTTGGCGCGTGCCTGCGATTTGGGTGTTGCCATGCAGCTCACCAATATAGCCAGGGATGTGGGTGAGGATGCACGTGCCGGTCGCATTTATTTGCCAATTTCATGGTGCCGAGAGTCAGGGATTGATCCCAAATCATTCCTTCAAAACCCTGTTATGGGTGACGAAATTGCGGGCATTGTTAAAAGATTGCTGGCTGAGGCTGATCGGCTTTATCGACGTTCCGAGGCTGGTATTGATGCGCTTCCATTCCGGGGCCGTATGGCCATTTGGTCAGCAAGGCTCATCTATGATGGCATTGGTGGATGCCTCAAAAGTCATGGCTATAATTCCATCGATCATCGTGCATCCACAAGCACATGGCGCAAGCTATCCTGGATGGGCGAGTCTGTCGGGCGCACCATGCTGGGAAGTGTCATGCCCACGGCCGCCATTTTGCATGCCAAGCCACTCGATGAGGTTGCTTTTTTGGTGGATGCTGCAGAACGCCGGAAGGTGGGGGTCCGCCGCAGCCAGGCTGTCATGGATGTGCTCATGGATTTGGCCGAGCGTGACAGGATGCGCCTCTCGGGTTAAGGCTCCCTAAGGTTAATAACCCTGCTTTTTGTTTGCGGCCCCAGGGAGGTGCCCCATGTCGCTATGGGTGTTTTTTGTTTTGTTGGCAGCCTGTTTTGCCGCTGGTGCCACCGGTGCCTTATTCCCGCCAGGGCCATGGTATGAACGTTTAACCAAGCCATCTTGGGTGCCGCCCAATTGGATGTTTCCGGTGGTGTGGACAAGTTTGTATTTTTTGATGGCCTTTGCCGGCGCCCGTGTTGCGGAGCTTGATGGCTCCGGTCTGGCCATGGCCCTCTGGTCGCTGCAAATTGCCTTCAACACCCTTTGGACACCAGTTTTTTTTGGTTTGCGGCGTCTTTCTGGTGCCTTGCCGGTGATGGCCGGTCTTTGGATTTCCGTCCTCGCCACCACCATGGCCCTTTGGCAGCTCGATTTTTATGCCGGCCTTGCCTTTTT
>DKOD01000059.1:9109-12560 GCA_002469865.1 Alphaproteobacteria bacterium UBA7371
CTTGCGCCCGGGCCATGGGGCTTCGCCAAATCCGCATGGCAAGCATGGTTTTGACAAAGTTGCGTCGCAATCTTGTGAGGTCGAGGGCTTCATGGACGCCGACAACCTGTTCCCCATGGAGGAAAGTGCGCACGAGGTTGCGTGAATAAAACGGCGCATCAAGCATCGGCAGGATACGCTTTGGTTGGCTATCGCTGTCGGCCCGGGTTTCCTGCGGCACCCTCCAAAATGTGGGGTCAAATTGTTTGGCTTCCGGCGCATCAACCAAAGAAAATTGACCGTCACCTTTGGTCAAAAATGCGCTGTTAAATTCTGTATTCTGGCAAAGCTTCGCGTCATAGATGCAATAGGTGCCTTGGCTTCCTGCAAAACGGCCCCAAGTCCAAAAATCGAAATCATCCTCAAGCATGCGGGTGCCAAAATTGGCATCAAAATAACCTTCTCCCTGCCAATGAGCATTGTTTAATTCTACCTGGATACGGCAGCGGGGGGCAAAGGGACGCCATTGGTGGGCACCGTCGTTTGTTAGGGCAATAGCCACTGACGTGATTGCAGGTATGTCCAGGGTGATCTTCCCCCGAACCCGACCAGGTCGTGGCAAGCCCGCCCATTCGTCAATATGGATTTCCAGCCCCTGGTTGGTTCGTTTGATGCTGGATCTCCCAATTTGCAGGAAATCTTCGTGCAATTTTGTTTCATGTTGGCGTCTTTCGGTCATGGTGAATTGGCCGCCAGGGCCGTAGGTTGCCACATTCACACAGCAATATTCATGGGGATGTCGTCTGCCTGACCAGGCATAATAGGGCGAAAATACAGAGCCAATGAACATGATCACCGACACAGCCCGTTCTTGATCATCACTAAAGCCATCAATATACCACCAAGCATAGCCGTTGGCGTCAATCTTTAGGTCAAATCGAGGTCTTTCTGAGCTGCCTCGGCTGCATGAAAGCCCGATTGTGCGGCCATCGGAACACCAGCCCCCGGATGAATCCCGCCCCCACAAAGATACAGCCCGGGGATCTTGCATCGTGCCACCGGGCGCCGAAAGCTTGCCATCATGCCGTGGGGGCTCCTGCCGTAAATTGCCCCCTGGCTCGCCGGAAAATCCCTCGCCAGATCCTGCGGCATGGTGATGCTCTCCGCCGTTGGTTCCTGATCGAAGCTCAGGCCGAATTGGCCGAGTCTTTGGAGTGTTAAGCGGTTCCATGTTTGTCTCTCCTCATCACGGGCAAGGTGGCTCATTGCAGGGGCATTTCTAATGATTTCAAAGCGGCTCTTTGTGACATCGCCTTGACCATCCTCATGGTCGGAGGCGCAAAGGTAAAGATTTGCGGATTTTGGTGTTTTTTGTTGGTCCAGTGCCTGGAATTCTTCGCCCGGAATATTGCTGAAAAAAACATTATGGTGGCTAAGTGAGACCCCACGGGCCGTGGCGGAAAAGCCATGCACAATGGCTGAAAGCGAGCGCGGCGTGGTTGCGTTTGGCTTAAACAAGCGTGGTTGGTCTTCATCAAGAAGGCCCTCTTCCAATGCCCTTGGGTCGCCGTTAAACACAATGCCATCTGCGTTGATCAGGCGGTTGTTGCTGGTGATCTCGAAACGTCCATCCTTGGTCTGTCTGATCCTGGTCACGTCCTCACCCGTTTGGATGTCCACCCGTCGTTTCTCCAACAACTTTGCGAGTGATGTTGCGATTTGGTGCATGCCGCCTTCGATGCGAAACACCCCTTTGGCCTCGGCATGCCAAATCAATGCAAGGATAGCTGGGGCATGTTGGGGGATGCCGCCCACATAGGTGGCATAACGTCCAAACAATTGACGCAACCTTGGTTCCTTGAAGCCACGCAATAAGAGCCCAGCCAAGGATTGGTTTGGCAATAGCCGCGTCAATAGTGATGGTTGGCCTATCATGGCTTGGGCCAGCTTGATGGGGCTCATGGATGATGCACGAATGACGCTTTGCTCAAAACATTCAAACAATTGTTTGCTGAAGGCGTCGAAGCGCATAAATTCATCGGCGGCTTGGTTTCCAAATAGGCCCCCAATCGCGGCGTAATTTTGATCCCTATGCGTGGTGAGGTCGAGCATGGTCCCGTCATCCCAGAAATGCCGGGCCAAAACGGGCAGTGGGGTCATGGTGAGGTGGTCATGTAATTCAGCACCACAGGCCCGGAAAATTTCTTCCAATATATCGGGCATGGTCACGACCGTTGGCCCGATGTCTGCAGGTCCTATGGGTGTTTCAATGGCCCGCAGCTTGCCGCCAAGCGAGGTGGCGCGCTCCAAAAGGGTTACCTTCGTTGGCCCCCCAGAAAGCTTGGCGGCAGCACTGAGCCCGCCAATGCCAGCGCCAATAACCACAACATGTTTCATCAACAAACCTACCCAAATGTAAATCTTTGTTGACATCATTCTGGCATATGTCCAAATTAATTTACAGATGGAGCTGTTATTCCCATGCTTCAGGAGAGTTTTGATGGCCCAGAATGAACGTATTGAAACGGCCTTGCATGCGGCATTGTCCATGGCCACCCAAGCCAATGGCGATGTTGAGGTGCCTGGGAAGCTTGCGGCGGCCTTGAATTATTCGGTGATGCCAGGTGGTGCTCGTGTGCGCCCCTTCATTGTTTTGTCGGTGGCTTCGGCATGTGGCGACAAGCATCCTGAATTAACCAATGCTGCTGCTTCTGCTTTGGAGTTAATTCATTGCGCAAGTTTGGTGCATGATGATTTGCCATGTTTTGACGATGCCAACCTTCGCAGGGGGAAGCCTTCGGTCCATGCAGCGTTTGGTGAGCCTCTTGCGGTTCTTGCAGGTGACAGCCTTATCACCCTGGCATTCAAGGTGATTTCCCAGCAGGCAGCCCAAAATCCCTTGGCAGCCATTAATTTAATTGATGTGCTTGCAAGCCGGACTGGCATGCCTTTGGGCATATGTGCTGGACAGGGTTGGGAGAGCGAAGCGACCATTGATCTTTCAAGCTATCATCGCGCCAAAACTGGAGCCCTGTTCATGGCGGCCACACAAATGGGGGCTATTTCTTCAGGTGCCGATCCAGAAGCCTGGTCTGATCTTGGGGCTTGGATCGGGGAGGCGTTTCAAATCGCCGATGACCTCCATGATGCGATAAGCAGTGCGGAGTTACGTGGCAAGCCCGGGCAGCAAGATGTTAAGCATGATCGGCCCAATGCAGTTAAATCACTTGGATTATCAGGCGCCTTGGAGCGGTTTGATAGTGTGATCGCCGCAGCCATTGCATCCATTCCCGATTGTCCGGCTGAAGAGGCGCTTGCCCACATGGTCAAGGGCACATCGCGAAAGATTGTGTCTGCCCATTTGCGAGAAGCTGCTTGCCAGCATCCATAAATAATGACGATCCAACAGGGGTGAAGCCACTGGGGCGACCTTTGGGTGGTTTGCAGGCTTGGTGGCAACAATTGGTGGCTA
>DKOD01000078.1:0-892 GCA_002469865.1 Alphaproteobacteria bacterium UBA7371
GGCTGTCTTGGGTTGGATGCGCTGTGGCAATTGGTGGGTTTTTGGATGGGTTGGTGTGGGCATCCTGGTCTCGGACGCGCTTTGGGTCTTGGCGAATTAAAGATGCGGGGCATGGTGTTGCCGAGTGCAAAAAAGGTGACCTACCGAATCGATATTTTCCGAACCATCACCCGGCGGCTCATCATGGCCACCGCCATGGGCAAAGTTCTTTGTGATGGCGAAGAAATTTACAATGCCCGCGACCTTCGCGTGGGCCTGTTTAAGCAAGGAGAAGCACCAGCATGACTCGTCGCGTTGTTGTCACAGGCATGGGCATCGTATCGTCGATTGGCAATAATGTGGCGGAGGTGGCGCAAAGCCTAAAGGATGGCCGGTCTGGAATTGTGGCTGCCCCAACATACACACAGCTTGGGTTTCGCTGTCAGGTTCATGCCGCACCCACATTATCACCTGACGACGCGGCGGATCGCCGCGCCCGTCGTTTCATGGGTGATGGTGCAGCTTGGAATTTTGCTGCAATGGCCCAAGCCATCGAGGATGCAGGGCTTGAGGAACATTTGGTCTCCAACCCCCGCACCGGCATGGTAATGGGCTCAGGGGGTCCATCCACACGCGCCATCGTCAATGCAGCCGACACCACCCGTGAAAAAGGACCCAAAAGGGTGGGTCCATTTGTGGTGCCACAGGCCATGAGCTCAACCAATTCAGCAACCCTGGCAACGCCATTCAAAATTAAAGGCTCCAGCTATTCAATCTCTTCAGCCTGTGCGACGTCGTCCCACTGTATTGGTAATGCTGCGGATTTGATCCGCATGGGCCGTCAGGATGTTATGTTTGCTGGCGGTGGGGAAGAATTGGATTGGACCTTATCCGTTTTGTTCGACGCCATGGG
>DKOD01000078.1:1279-2611 GCA_002469865.1 Alphaproteobacteria bacterium UBA7371
GATGGGTTTGTGATTGCTGGCGGGGCCGGGGTGTTGGTTTTGGAAGATTATGACCATGCCAAGAAGCGTGGTGCCCATATTTACGCCGAGTTAACGGGTTATGGCGCCACTTCCGATGGTCATGACATGGTGCAACCAAGCGGTGAAGGGGCCGTTCGCTGCATGCAGGAGGCCTTGGCTGGCGCAACCAAGCCTATTGGTTACATCAACCCTCACGCCACATCGACACCGATTGGCGACATCAAAGAAGCCGAAGCTCTTCGCGAGGTTTTTGGGGCAGACATGCCTGCCCTATCTGGAACCAAATCTCTTAGTGGGCATTCCTTGGGTGCTGCTGGTGTTCAAGAGGCCATCTATTCCCTCATCATGATGCGGGACGGCTTCACGGCCGCCAGTGCCCATATCTTTAATCGTGATGAAGCATTCCAGGATTTGCCCATCATTGAGGGTGACGCCAGGGAAGCCAGGCTTCATGCTGTCATGTCAAACTCCTTTGGCTTCGGCGGCACCAACGCAACGCTTATTTTCCAAAGCGTGTAACCGGAGTTTTTCAAGGATGACGAAATTACTTGCCGGCAAACGTGGCCTGATCATGGGTGTTGCCAACGACCATTCCATTGCCTGGGGCATTGCGCAATCCTGCGCAGAACATGGTGCCGAATTGGCTTTTACCTATCAAGGCGAATCTTTTGGGCGTCGGGTTGAGCCCCTTGCCCAATCCGTGGGCTCGGACATTCTTTTGCCCTGTGATGTGTCAAGTGATGAAGACCTTGACCATATGTTCAACCTTTTGGCCCAAAAGTGGGACCGTCTGGATTTTGTGGTTCACGCCATTGCCTATGCCAATAAGGAAGAATTGAAAGGGGAATATGTGAATACCGGCCGGGAAAATTTCGCCAATGCGCTGGATATTTCCTGTTATTCATTCACCGCCGTCGCCAAACGTGCCCGACCCATGATGCATGAGGGCGGGTCTCTCATCACCTTGAGTTATCTCGGTGCCGAACGCGTGATGCCCAATTACAACCTCATGGGTGTGGCCAAAGCTGCCCTGGAGGCTTCTGTGCGTTACTTGGCAGCCAATCTTGGTCCCGATGGCATCAGGGTAAATGCCATTTCTGCTGGGCCCATGCGCACCCTGGCGGGTTCCGCCATCGGCGATGCCCGGGCCGTGTTCAAATATAACCGGGATCATTCGCCCCTTCGCTCCACCCCAGAATTGGCCGATGTGGGCAATTCTGCCCTATATTTGGCTTCTGACCTATCCAAGGCCGTAAGTGGGGAAGTGCATCATGTTGATTCAGGCTTCCATGTCATTGGCATGCCAAACCC
>DKOD01000051.1 GCA_002469865.1 Alphaproteobacteria bacterium UBA7371
GCTCATGCAAGTTGGTAGGGAAGACATAAGATGGATCATCAAGGGCAATTTTTAAGCGAGGTCGATAAACTTAGCCAATTGGAACCTCGCTTTCATGTGGTGGTGCAAGAATGTGGCATGCCAGAATTGCGCCTGCGTCCCAAGGGACCTGAGGCCATCATCCGCATCATTTGCGAACAACAGCTTTCCAAATCCTCTGCCCATGCAATTTCTTCAAGAGTCTTGCAGGCATGGCCTCATCTTGAACGTGATGAGATCATCAATGACCCATTACAATGCTTAGCTGGGCTTGGTTTGTCCCGGGCAAAGATGCTTTCCCTATCTGATTTGATGCGTAAGCTGACCAATGGCAGCCTAGATATTGAGGGGCTTGGGGCGCAGACAGTTGAGGATGCCATGGCGCATTTGATGCAGGTGCGGGGCATTGGGCCATGGTCGGCGCAACTTTATTTGATGTTCAGCTTGAACCATCCGGACATCTTTGCACCTGGCGACCTTGCCTTGCAGCGGGGCCATGATCAATTATTTGGCGCATCCGTGCCAAGCGATGAAAAAAGCCTTGGGCATCTTGCTGAGCAATGGCGCCCACATCGTTCTGCCGCGGCTCATTTGCTGTGGCATTATTATTCAAACGTCGTTCGGCCAACCAAGCTTTAGTCAGCGGCTTTTTTCTTCTTGAACAAACCAATATGCAGCTCCAAGGGCACGCCCATGCGTTTCATGATCACGGCCTGCTGCAAAATAGAAAGGAGGTTGTTCCAGGTCCAGTAGATCACAAGACCAGCAGAGAATGTTGCCAGCATGAAGGTGAAGACCAATGGCAGGAAGGCAAAAATCTGTGCCTGGGTTGGGTCTGCGGGTGGCGGGTTGAGCTTTTGCTGAAAATACATCGTGAGGCCCATAAGAATTGGCCAGACCCCAATCATGAGGAAACCAGGTAGTTCATAAGGCAGCAAACCAAACAAATTGAAAATCGATGTTGGGTCCGGGGCAGAGAGATCCTGAATCCAGCCGAAGAAAGGCGCATGGCGCATTTCGATGGTGGTGAAGAGCACTTTGTAAAGGGCAAAGAAAAAGGGGATCTGGATCAGCATGGGAAGACAGCCCGTGACCGGGTTAACCTTTTCTTTCTTATAAAGAGCCATGGTCTCCTTTTGGAGTTTTTCACGGTCATCCTTATAACGTTCCCGGATCTTGGTCATTTCTGGGGTGAGGGCTTTCATCTTCGACATGGCCTTGTAGGAAGTGTTGGCCAAGGGGAAGAAGACGGCCTTGATAAGAACAGTCAAAATTAAGATGGCAACGCCAAAATTGCCCACAAATTTGAACAAAATATCCAAGGCCAAGAACATGGGCTTGGTGAGGAAGAAGAACCAACCCCAATCGATGGAGAGGTCAAAACGCTGAATTCCTTCTTCGGCATAACCATCAATAAATCCGACCACCTTAGCGCCTGCGAATAGGCGATGGGTGTAGCTGGTGCTTCCGCCAGCTGGGATTTGCAGATCTTCGCCAACATATTCGGCTTGGAAGGTTGCAATATTGGCCTGCCGATCGGCGCGCATTTTTGTGATGTTTTTGGACGATTGATCAGGAATGAGGGTCGCCATCCAATATTTGTCCGTGATGCCCACCCATCCGCCAGTGGCTGAGAAGCTTTGATCGCCATCTTCATAAACATCGTCATAATCAACTTCTTCAAGCACTTCGTTGGCAACACCAATGAAGCCCTCATGGGCGATGTAGAAATTTTCCAATTGGGGAAGGCCAACCCTGCGCAACAAGCCGTAAGGTGCCACGCTGAGGGTGGTATCTGTTTGGTTGATGACCTCATCCTGGATGGTCAACATATAGGTTTTGTCGGTGCTGATGGTTCTTTTGACACTTAGCCCATCGGGACCGTTCCACAAAAGCGCGAGATCACATTCTGCCGAAAGATCCCCACAGCTTGATGTTTGTTGCCACATGTCATTAGCGCCTGGCAGGCTCCCTTTGCCGGCCACAAGGCTCCAGCCAAAACGGGCAAAAAATGGCATTTCTGACCCTTTTGGGGAGAGGAGCACGATATTATCGGAGTCTTTCTCAATGGTTTCGCGATATTGGGTCAAAACAATATCATCGATGGCAGCACCCTTGAGCGAAATGCTTCCCCGAACCAATTCTTCATTGATGTTTACCCGCTCGTCACCCGCCACAATCTCTTCACGGGACTTAGCGTCGCGCACCAAATCGGAAACGGAAATGTCTGGGGTTGACGGGGCAAGGCGATCGCCAGATGCATCTTGCCGCGCAGATTGCTGCGTGGTTGCTTGCGCCACGGGTTGATCAACTGGCTCAGGTGGTGGGAAAGCGATTTGCCATCCGACAAGGATCAGCACAGAAAGCACAACGGCCAGGACGAGGTTCTTATTGTCATTCATGGTTTGGGAGGCTCGCTTTTCGGTTGGCGATGGTCGGACTCAATATTATTCTTCGCGGTTCTAGCTTTCCGTTGCTCATTCCCGCAAGTGCCCAGAGATTGTGCTGTGTCACAAGGGAGCTGCTGATTAATCTCTTTGGGATCAGGCACCGGGTCATATTGCCAATGCCCACCACGGGCAAAGGGGTGGCAACGGGCCAACCTTTTTGCGGCGAGCCAGAGGCCCGTGACGGGGCCATGCCTATCCAAAGCTTGCAAGGCATAAACCGAGCATGTGGGCTGGAAGCGACAACGCCCACCAATGAGGTAGGAAAGGCTCAATCGATAGGCGTGAATGGGCAATTTTAGGAGCCACACAAAGACA
>DKOD01000044.1 GCA_002469865.1 Alphaproteobacteria bacterium UBA7371
CTTATTCACTGTGATTTCTTCAATCTCCACACCCAACATGTCTCTGTGTTCAGAGCGTTTTGGTTCCGTCTTATAGCGCTCATCTGCGATCCAATCCTGGCGCCCCATCGCCGTAGCAAACCGCCTCCAGATTTCTTGACCAGCAACGGCAATATTCATGAAGCCATCTTTGGCCTTAAAGACCCCTGTGGGAATGGAGGTCGGGTGGTTGTTGCCCGCCTGCTGCGGCACATCATCATCCATAAGGTAACGTGCCGCTTGGAAGTCCAACATAAAAACTTGCGCCTGCAAAAGCGAAGTCTGCACCCACTGACCCTTACCTGATTTTATGCGTTCCATGAGCGCTATCAAAATACCCTGGGCCGCAAACAGCCCAGCGCATAGATCTGCAACAGGGATGCCCACACGCATTGGGCCCTCACCTGGCTTGCCCGTTATCGACATAAGCCCACCCATTCCTTGCGCGATTTGGTCAAAACCCGGGCGATCGGCCAAAGGTCCATCCTGTCCAAAGCCGGATATCGAAGCATAGACCAGCCCAATATTGTCCGCCGATAAGGTTTCATAATCAATTCCAAGGCGTTCTTTCACATCAGGACGGAAATTTTCAACAACCACATCGGCTGTTTTGGCCAGCTCCTTGAACACAGCCACACCTGCTTGGGACTTGAGATTGATCGTGAGCGAGCGCTTGTTGCGATGCAAATTCTGGAAGTCAGACCCAGATCGTGGGCCACCAAGCTGCGAGGTGTCATTAGGTGCTTCGATCTTAATCACATCAGCGCCCCAATCGGCCAATTGCCGGACACATGTAGGACCAGAGCGGACCCGTGTTAGGTCAAGAACCTTGATGCCGCTAAGCGCTAAACTAGCCACGGGTGCGCCGCTTTGAGGTCCCTCCTCCGATGTGTGGGTGGCCGCATCTTGACCGTGCTGCGCCATCATTCTGTCTCCCTTAACAAAAGATGGGGAAAGCGTAAGATGCCGATGGGCGTTAAGCAATATGATTGTTCATTATTGACAAAATTGCCGAGATTAGGGGACGAAGCGCCATGCGACCAAACATTCAGATCCACGGTCAAGGCCATGCGACCCTAGTCAGTAAGGCTTGGCAAGAAACCCGAAAAATGAATGTCGGGTTCAAATTTGCGCCAGGTCAGCATCTGGATGAACTTACAAGCGCCAAAGCGATGGGCCTCAGCTGCGGCACAACATGCAGAGATATCCCATGACAAACCCACTTTACGATGCACTCTTTGCCCCACATGAGGGAAAATCATCCCCTTTTCTGCTTTTGGCTGGTGGGTCCATCCTCTCCCATGCGGCATTCTTAGAAATGGTTGACCGCATGGCCAATGCGCTCACAGCCCTTGGGGCTGTTCCCGGTGACCGGGTGGCAGCTCATGTCATGAAGTCCCCCCAAGCCCTTGCGCTATATGCTGCCTGCGTCAAATCTGGTACGGTCTTCTTGCCACTCAATACCTCCTACACCCCACGTGAACTTGATTATTTTGTGGGCGATAGCGCGGCAAAAATATTCGTATGCGACCCAAGCGAAGAAGCCGCTGTTCATGATATCGCAATGCGCACAGGCGCTCATCTCACAACTCTTGGAGCTGATGGGCTGGGTTCGCTTACGGAGCTTGCAGAAACACAAGAACCAAATTTCAAGGCACAGCCGCGCAGCCTTAACGACCTCGCCGCCCTTCTCTACACCTCGGGCACCACAGGCCGCTCCAAAGGCGCAATGCTTACCCATGAAAATCTTCTGTCCAATGCGAAAAGTCTTGTGGAAGCATGGCGCTTCACCCGGGATGACGTGCTTCTGCATGCCCTTCCCATCTTTCACACCCACGGTCTTTTTGTTGCCACCAACGTGATGCTCCTGGCAGGCGGTGCCATGATCTTCTTGCCCAAGTTTGATGTGGAAACGGTGATGGCCCAATTGCCAAAGGCCACTGCTATGATGGGTGTGCCCACTTTCTACACCCGCTTGCTGGAGGAAAAACAATTTTCTAGTGACCTCACAACCAACATGCGGCTGTTTATATCCGGCTCCGCCCCACTCTTGGCCGAGACGCATAAAAAGTTTGAACTTCGCACCGGACATCGGATTTTGGAACGCTATGGGATGACCGAGACCTCGATGACCACATCAAATCCGTACGATGCGGAGCGCCGGGCAGGTACTGTTGGCTTTCCCCTTCCTGGTGTTAAAATCAAGGTTTGTGATGCACAGACAAATGCTGAAATGCCCATGGGTGAAATCGGCGTCCTATGGGTTCGCGGGCCCAATGTGTTCAAAGGCTATTGGAACATGCCTGAGAAGACCCGCGAAGAGCTGCGTGCAGATGGCTTTTTCATCACCGGTGATCTTTGCTTGATTGATGAACATGGTTACGTACATATCGTCGGGCGCGGCAAAGACCTTATCATCTCAGGTGGCTATAATATTTACCCAAAAGAGGTTGAAATGTTTCTAGACTCCCTACCCGGCGTGAAGGAAAGTGCTGTGGTCGGCGCACCCCACCCAGATTTTGGTGAAAGCGTTGTCGCGATCTTGGTGGCTGAAGATGGTGCGCGGATCGATGCAGCCACAATTGAGGCCCAGACAAAGGATGATCTGGCAGGCTTCAAACGCCCACGTCACATTGAAGTTGTGGCTGAGCTACCACGCAACACAATGGGCAAGGTGCAAAAAAACCAGCTGCGCGAACAATTCGCAGACGTGTTCCAACTGGCTCAGGACTAAATGGGCTTGGTTGTCATCCTGTTGTTTGAGCAAGCGCACAATAGATGTCATCAGGCACCCATCCAGATATTGGGCCCATAGAAGTTTTTTAATACTATTGTGACACCCTCATGTCTGGGGCTTTTTTTTATTAAGATACCAAAAAATGATCAAAAAATTTGAGCCTCATGACGCGTCTTGATAGGCATGTTTTTCTATCTTTGGTTTTTCAAAGACGGTAGTCCTTAAAGGTGGTGGGTCATCAACGCCAAAAAAAGTGGCGCCAGGGCCCCTGTCTATCTCGGCAAGCCATCCCTTGCGGAGGTCTTTTTTGGCAATGGTCGTGAAAGG
>DKOD01000008.1:0-5972 GCA_002469865.1 Alphaproteobacteria bacterium UBA7371
CAATGACTTCTGTTTGCAGGATTTCCATGGCTTGTTCGAGCGGGAGGTCCCTGGATGGCCTCACCTGCAAGGTGATGGAGCGGAAACGTTCTTTATGACGGATCTCCACGGGTCCTGCCGTCACTTCCACATTGGCAAGACTGGCCGCGGTGACAATGTCGCCCCGGCCCGTGACCACGGGGATGGATTCCACATCCTGGGTTTTGGTGAAATTATTTTTGGGCCCCCGAAGAATCAAATCGGTCTGGCTTCCATCCACGGTAATCTCGGCCACCCGAACACCCTCATTGGCCGCATCGATGGCGAGGCCCAGAGATGCAGCACTCATGCCATTATCACCTAAGCGGACATAATCAGGGGTCACACGAACCTCTGGCGCGCCAAGCTCTAGACCCGGCTGGGGGCGGAATTGGTGGCCTGCTTCCCGAGGCAATATTTGTGCAACCTTACCAGCAGCCCTTTGGGCCACTGGAAGGATATCCTCAAGATCGTCCCCAAGAATATCCAGGTCCACCGCCCGACCACCGCCAATACCTCGGCCAAAAATGGAACGTTGGTTGATGAAACCAAACGTGCCCGGCTCAGTGAAAATGGGCGTGCGCATCACGGGAATGAGCTCCGCAGCCCGACTCGGATCAACCGAAGACCCACCAATGAAGCTTCGGGTTTCCGTGGCCACAAAGAAAAAATTATCAAATTTTGGCTTTCCCTCTGGGCTGTCTTCTGGGCCCGTTTCGCTGGCCCAAAGATCCCGAACAGCATCTTCCACTTTCAAGGCAATTCCTTCGGAGGTCGCCAAGTTATAACCTGGCGGTGGCAAAATCACACCAAAGACAAAATTGTTGTTGCCCTCGGGCAGGTATTCAAGCTTTGGGAGCAATTTCCATGAGGCATAAAGCGAGCCAGCCGTGAGCACGGCCACCAATGTTAGCCCCAAAACAGCAGATGATGTGGTGCGTCGGGCGATGGCCAGGACGATCGTCGAAAAAGCCGCCGCGACATCATCGAGGATGGGAATCCGCATGGTATCGACCTTCCCAACCCCACCAAAAAGCCATCGGAACAGCGCGGGGATCAACGTGATGGATACAAGCAATGACAGCATCACCGACACCGAAATCGCCACGGCAATATCTTGGAACAGCTGCCCCACTTCAAGGTCTGTTGTCATGATGGGGATGAACACCATCACCGTGGTCAATGCCGATACCAGCACCGCACCCCACACCTGATTGGCACCTTCAAAAGCTGCATCTTTAAGTGGCAAGCCTTTTTCGCGAAGCCTGTAGATATTTTCCAGAACAACAATAGCCGCATCAACCACCATGCCAACGGCAAATGCGATGCCTGCCAGCGAGATCACATTGACGGTTCGACCCGTGAATGACATGGCCACAAAGGTGCCCACCACGGATACGGGGATGGCGATAGAAACCACAAGGGTTGCCCGCCACGACCTTAGAAAGATCATCAAAATCACGGCTGCCAAAAAAGCGCCAACCATGATGTTGGACTGCACCAATTGAATGGCATCCTCGATATAGATGGTTTCGTCATAAACCAGCTTCATGGAAAGGCCTTCGCTTTTGAGAATACCCTCATTGAGCTCATCCACCACGGCCCGAATGCCGCCCATGGTTGCAATGACATTGGCGCCGGTTTCGCGCACGGCATTCAATGGAATGGCCCCGGCACCCAAATGACGGCGCATGGACGTTTCCTCTGGGTAGGCAAGCAAAACATTGGCAATATCACTTACAAACACCCGGCCAAGCACGGGATCTGTGCGCACCACAACAGATCCGACCTGCCCTGGCGTGTTCAGGTCAGATTCCATCCGTACCGTATACCGACGCTTACCCTCATCCAGTCGGCCTGCCGATACACTGGCATTGGCATTACGCAGTGCCCTGACCACATCATCCACGGTAAGGCGGTAACTCGCCAAATCCTCCGGGCGAACCCGAACCTGCATCTGCAAATCATCGCTGCCATAAACATTGGTTCGGCTGACACCGGGCACCCGCTCAATGGCATCGGTGATGACGTCATCAACAAGCTTGGAATATTCTTTCAACGGCCGTTCATTCCCGGGCAATTTTTTCAGCACAAACCAAGCAATAGGATTGTCCTCAGAACCAGATGTTTCCAAGGTTGGTTCGTCGGCTTCGGCAGGATAGCCAGAAACGCGATCCAATTTCTGAGCCACCTGGGTCAGGGCCCGGTCAATATCCTGTCCAACGGCAAATTCCAGGGTGATCTGAGCCCTGCCTGTGCGGGCGCGACCTTCCATCGATTGCAGCCCTTCAATGCCTTTAAGCTGCTCTTCCTGCTTATTAATGATCTCCCGCTCCACCTCAGCAGGTGCCGCTCCTGGCCATCTTGTTTCCACCTGGACCACCGGGCGATCCACATCGGGAACCAATTGAATAGGTATCTGCTGAAGCGCCACATAGCCAAACAGGATGATCAGCAAAACACCCGCACACACAGCAGCTGGGCGTTCAATTGCCTGACGGATCAATATCATGAACCACCTTCCTGATCCAAAGGCTGGACCTTCTGGCCGGGACGTAGCCGCTCATTGCCACGCACCACCACAACATCCCCTTCTTGCAGACCATCAAGCACCACAAAACGGTTGTTCACAGACGCTCCAACCTTAACCTTTGTGGGTTGGGCGACATTATCCACGACCTTAAAGACGATTTTTCCCTGGGGGCCATCGATCAGTGCATCTTTGCTCATGGTGATTTGAGGCTCCCCGGAAGCAAGCACCAACATGACCTGAACAGATTGGCCTTCCACCAGGTCGAGGCCTGGCTCCAGGGTGGCCCGCACTGCGCGGGCGCGGGTTCTGGGATCCTCCCTAGGCACCACTCGGTCGATATTGCTGATGATTTCTTTGCCCTGAACCATGAAACGCAAAGAACTGCCGGGGCCGACCTGGTCAAGATAGCGGTTGGGCAAGGGAATCTCGAGTTCTAGGGTGGTTTTGTCCACCATCACCACCACGGCTTGGCCCCGATTCACGAAGGTACCGGTGATGGGCATCACCTGATAGACCACACCATCAAATGGTGCCCTGATCACCCCATCGCGCAGGTTTTTTCCAGAAAGTTCCAACCCAGCCTGGGCTCTTATGAGGCCTGCCTTGGCCCGCAACAGCGCAGCAGCGGAACTGGCCAAGGCATCGGTGGCATCCTCCAGCCTTGCTGAAGAAAAGCCCGACGAGCCTTTGAGTTTTAATGCACGGTCATAAAAACGTTGGGCCTGGGCCTTGCTTGCACGGGCCACCTCCACGGCGGCCTCAGCTTCTTCAAGCTGGCCACGGCTTAATTCGACATTGAGTTTTAAAATTTGTGGGTCAATAACCAAAAGGACGTCATCCTTTTTGACCTCATCGCCCACCCGAACGAGCACGTCCTGTATTTGACCAGCCACATTGGTGGAAATCTCACCGGACTGGTTGGCCACCACATTGGCAATTAATGGCAATTCCTCTTGCACCTTGGTCATCACCACAAGGTCGACACCAACCAACGCAGCACGCTCCTGGGCATGGGCGTGCATGCTGACAAACAAAGCCAGGGACAACAAAAAAGTTCTCATCTTCCAGAAATCCTTGAATATATGGCCAACATCGAAAGGCCCACCAAAGATTGGTGCTGCGACTTTCTGTCGTGCCACCAGAAACTTGTTGCCAAAAAACAAAAATTCAAGGGGTTATGGTAATTTTACAAGGCCCTATTGAGTGCTTGCCACTCCTGTTTGCCCGGACGTGCACGAATGACGGTCCGCACGTGACCTCCTTCAAGCAAGAATTCATGATTGACCCCCACTGGCCGACAAATTCCCGACATCAAACCGGCCCAATTGGGAGGCAAATCTTCCTCCGATTGGGTAACAATTTGCACGTGTTTTCGTTGCTTACGGCCCTCCCTAAGGAGCCGATCCAACAATCGCGGCAGATGTTCCCCCAACAAGAAACGATGGGCCTCATCAATGGCAATCAGCAAGGGCCTACCCACATGAAAATCCAAAAAATTGGCAATTTCAAGCGCCAGCACAATGTCGCTTAGCCATGGCCTGGTGGCATGGTTGGCCAGAAACTTACCCCGGGACATGCTCAAGAAAATGGGTTGGTTGCCATAAGCCTCTGCACCCACCATGCCAGCCAGGCGGGCAAGACGATCACCATGGCGTTCCGGGCCCTTTTCCCTGGTCCGTTGAAACAACAAGCCCCTGGTAAAGGCGATCATGTCAGGCACTTCTTCCTGACGGCGCACGTCTTCAAAAAGATCCATGCGGTCTTCCACTTGTTCATCAAGGCCCATCAAACCGCCAAGGAAATACCCAAACACCTCCTGAACCAAAGGCCCCGCTTCGGCACGGATGGGGTCTGGGACCAACGGTTCGGTGCGGTGATGTTGGGAAAAGCCCGTCATGCCATGGGCAAGCCTGCCTCCGTCATTTCCAGCATCAAGATGCAACACAGGAATATTCCGGCTGAGCGCGGAACGCAGCCGCATGCCTGCCAGCACGGATTTGCCACTGCCTGGGCTCCCCAAAATAAGCACCCGGGATCCCCCGCTGCGCATCCAATCAGGCATGGGCAGGGGCCTCAATGCCCGATCACCAAACACACATTGCTCAGGTCTTTCAGGCCGATCAAGTTGTCTGGGTCTTAAAGATTCCGCCAGCCCATGGGGCACCAACATTTTGACAGGCGGCCCTTGGGCATCTTCCACCGGCCGAACAGCATCAGGAAATTGGGCCATGGGTTCGCAATCATCATCTTGCTTGGCGTCAAACAAAAAAATATTCACCCAAAGCACATAAATACCTTCCTCGCGATGGGCGGCGAGCCAATCCTGGCGCCTGCGAAGTCCCATATCCAAGCTGGCAAGACCACGCTCCAAAAGCCCCCGCATGCGGCCATGATGATAGGGCTCACAACCATGCTCCAGCACCCATCGGCGGTCTGGCGCTGGTTCCATCTGCGCCAGAAGATCATCAAGATGAAGCTGATGGCTGGGCTTGGTTAGCTGCCAAGCTTGGCGAAATGGCGGAAAAGATGGGCAACCAACAAGACGTGCTTGGCCAAAGCCAAGCACCATTTGTGCCAAATCTTGGTCTTCCGGCAATCCTTCGCCAACAACCACATGGTCCCATGCCAATTCGGCACGACCAGGCAAGCTTTGTCGAAACAGCCTGGTTGTTTCCATCTGGCTCAAAAACCAATAGAGCCTGACACCCCGCTGCCCGAGGCATCAAGAATAGTGGCATCTTGACCAAAAAAGGTCCCAACCCCAACCCCAAGCAGCTCAGGCAGGGCAAGAAACATCGCAGCTGCCGTCACCCGCCAGATGGCATCGCCCAAAGGGTAGCGCATAGGATCCCGACCATGGGCCATAAACCGCCAAATGGCGAGCATGGCCATCAGCAAACCAAAAAGAAAAGAAGCCGTGCCCAAGAGGGCTGCGATGCCAGCAATCTCACCACGCACCCGTTCGGCCATGGCTCCGATACCTTCAGCCCAAGCCAAATCAATAGGCATAAGGATCAACAACAACAAAATCTTCATGGGCAAACCTATCTCAAAGATGGCGTTCCCATGTGATCTGGGGGGCAACCCGAAAGCAAAAAAAACCGGCCCCAAAGGGCCGGCAGAGAGGGGAGGTTTTGGCCGTTCAACTCTTATTCATGCGGTTATCGATCAAATCGTCAACGACTGCAGGTTCTGCGAGTGTGGAAGTGTCACCAAGACTGTCATATGAATTTTCTGCAATTTTTCTCAAAATCCGACGCATGATTTTGCCCGAACGTGTCTTAGGCAGACCCGGGGCAAATTGGATTAAGTCAGGTGAGGCAATTGGGCCGATTTCTGTCCGCACCCATTTGACCAATTCTTTGCGTAATTCTTCACTTGGCTCCTCACCTTCCATCAAGGTGACATAGGCATAAATGCC
>DKOD01000008.1:6362-8837 GCA_002469865.1 Alphaproteobacteria bacterium UBA7371
AGGGCCGATTCAACCTCAGCCGTGCCCATGCGATGGCCGGAGACGTTAATCACGTCATCAACACGTCCGGTGATCCAATAATAACCATCCTCATCACGCCGGCAGCCATCGCCTGTGAAATATCGGCCAGGATAGGTCGAGAAATAAGTCTGCACGAAGCGCTCGTGATCACCATAGACCGTGCGCATTTGGCCAGGCCATGAATCGGTGATGCACAAATTGCCCTCCACCGCACCTACCAGGCTTTTGCCCTCAGCATCGACAATTTCTGGGCTAACGCCAAAGAATGGGCGGGTTGCAGAACCAGGCTTTAGATCGGTAGCGCCAGGTAATGGGGTGATCAAAATACCGCCGGTTTCGGTTTGCCACCAGGTGTCAACGATCGAGCAACGTTTTTGGCCAACGATGTTATAATACCAATTCCATGCCTCTGGATTAATCGGCTCGCCGACCGAACCAAGCACGCGCAAGGAGGAAAGATTAGCTTTTTCCACATGCTCATTGCCCGAACCCATCAGGCTGCGGATGGCTGTTGGGGCTGTGTAGAAAATATTAACTTTGTGCTTCTCACAAACGTCCCAAAAGCGCGATGGTGTCGGGTATGTTGGCACACCCTCAAAAACAAGTGTGGTGGCACCATTGGCCAAGGGCCCGTAGACGATGTAGGAATGACCGGTCACCCAACCAACATCAGCGGTGCACCAATAGACATCACCATCATGATAATCAAAAACATATTGGTGGGTCATGGCGGCATAAACCAAATAGCCACCTGATGTATGCAAGACCCCCTTGGGCTGTCCCGTGGAGCCTGATGTGTAAAGAATGAAGAGTGGATCTTCCGCCGACATTTCCTCCAATGGGCAATCATCGGATTGGCTGGTGGTCAGCTCATGGTACCAATGATCACGGCCATCGGTCATGGCAACATCGCCACCGGTGCGGCGTATGACAATGGTTTTTACATCATCGGAACATTTGGTGAGTGCCTTGTCTGTGTTGCCCTTGAGCGGCACTTTGCGGCCACCGCGCAAACCTTCATCGGCGGTGATCACCAACTTGGCGCCACAATTGTTAATACGGTCGGCCAAAGCATCCGGTGAGAAACCGCCAAAAACAATCGAATGAACGGCACCAATCCGGGCACAGGCAAGCATGGCGTAAACCGCCTCAGGGATCATTGGCATGTAGATGGACACGCGATCACCCTTACCCACGCCAAGACTTTTATAGGCATTGGCCAGACGGCAGACATGACCATGCAATTCTCGATAGGTGATTTTTTGATCCACCGCGGGATCATCACCTTCAAAAATGATGGCAACCTGATCACCACGGCTTTCCAGATGACGGTCCACGCAATTATGGCAAACATTTAAGGTGCCATCTTCATACCATTTGATGGAAACATTATGGGTGTCAAAAGATGTGTTTTTGATCTTAGAGAATGGCTTGATCCAATCAAGTCGCCTGCCATGTTCCGCCCAGAATGATTCCGGGTTGTCGATGGAGCGTTGATACATCTCAAGATATTGCTCATTATCTACCAAGCCATGATTTTTCCATGCTGGCTGCACCGGATAAACGTCACTCATCAACCATCTCCCTGAATACCCCCGTGATACATCCCGGGGCTTTGGTGTTTTTCTTAAACCGACAGAAGCCTAACAAAAATCCTCACGCCTCTGCCATCCTTCCAAGGGATTAAGAGGTGTCCCGCTTATCCGCCACCACATATTGGCCAACAACTTTAACGGGGAAGGCCCACAGAGCATCTCCTGCACATGGGCCCGATAGGCAATGGCCATCATCGGGCCTGAACAACGCGCCATGAAGTGCGCAGCGAAGATAGGCACCACTGGGGTCAAAAAACTTTCCCCCCACCCAATCCAATGGCGCACGCGCATGCGGGCATCTGTTCACATAGCCAATAATATTATCGCCATGGGCCACAAGGATAAGTCGGGCCTCACGGTCCCCGTCGCGCACCTCAATCCCAAGGGCACGGGCCTCCTGGACAGCATCTATTTTTGCCATTCGGCTGCCAGGTTCAGGCAGCATGTCAAGTGGGTGAAGCTTGATGGAGCTCATGATTTGCGGGGGATGTCATGGAACCCACACATCGAGCACAAGATATCCCAATGTTCATCGGAAACTGGCACCACTGATAGGCGTGATTGTTTGATCAAAGAAAGACCCTCCAATTGTGGGTTTTGTTTGATTTCAGCAAGGGTGATCGGGTTGGGCACCGGGGTCAGTGCCTTTAACGTCACCATGCCCCATTTGCCGGTGGGGTCAGTATGATCAGGTTGGTAAGGCGCGATCACCTCAACCACACCAACGATGCGTTTTTCGTTAACTGAGTGGTAGAAGAAGCCCAAATCGCCCAGTTGCATGGATTTCATGTTGTTGGACGCCTGATGGTTGCGCACCCCATCCCAACCTTCACCCACATCACCCTTGGCCACCTGTTGG
>DKOD01000144.1:0-675 GCA_002469865.1 Alphaproteobacteria bacterium UBA7371
ATCCACGCCATCGGCCAAACAAACCAAAGATAAGCCGCCTTCAACCACATCAAACACCGCCAAATTGGTGATGATCCGGTTCACCACCTTTTTGCCCGTTAGGGGCAAGGTGCATTCTTTCAAAAGCTTGCTCTCGCCTGCCTTGTTGGTGTGATCCATGATCACGATAACCCGCTTCACACCAGCCACCAAATCCATGGCACCACCCATGCCTTTGACCAATTTGCCTGGGATCATCCAATTGGCCAGATCACCCTCTTGGGAAACCTCCATGGCCCCCAAAATGGCCATGTCAATATGACCCCCGCGGATCATGGCAAAAGATTGAGATGAGGAGAAAAAGCTCGTGGTGGGCAATTCTGTGATGGTCTGCTTGCCCGCATTAATCAAATCTGCGTCCACCTCTTCTTCCAACGGAAAGGGTCCCATCCCAAGCATGCCATTTTCCGATTGCAGGGTCACATGCATGCCTTCTGGGATGTAGTTGGACACCAGGGTGGGAATTCCAATCCCAAGATTCACATACATACCATTTTGCAATTCTTTTGCGGCTTCTGCCGCCATTTTGTTGCGGTCCCACATGGATCAGGCCTCCCTAACTGTGCGTTGTTCAACGCGCTTTTCAAAATCACCTTGAATAAGCCGATCCACGTAAATGCCCGGCAAGTGGATATG
>DKOD01000144.1:1056-15937 GCA_002469865.1 Alphaproteobacteria bacterium UBA7371
ATTTTGCCCGATGTGGCCGCATCTGGGTTAAAATTACGTGCGGTCTTACGGAACACAAGGTTTCCTTCCGGATCAGCCTTCCAAGCCTTCACGATGGAAACATCACTGACAATACCCGCTTCCAAAATAAAGGTTTCACCATGGAATTCGCGATGCTCCTTACCTTCGGCCACCACGGTACCCACACCGGTCTTGGTGAAAAATCCTGGGATACCGGCACCACCTGCCCGCAGCCGTTCCGCCAAAGTTCCTTGGGGGTTGAATTCTAGTTCCAACTCGCCGGACAAATATTGGCGCATGAATTCTGCATTTTCCCCCACATAAGAGGAAACCATTTTCTTTACTTGTCTGGTGGCCAACAACAGACCGAGCCCGAAATCATCAACACCAGCATTATTGGAAATCACGGTAAGGTCCTTGACGCCACTATCCCTCAGGGCAAGGATCAGGTTTTCAGGGATGCCACAAAGACCAAAACCACCTGCGGCAATGATCATGCCATCAAAGGTCAAGCCTTCCAAAGCTGATCGGGCATCAGGGTATAATTTGCTCATAAAATACTCCGGCTTGAAAAGAGGTTGAACCCCACGAATGAGAAGCGACATTGGCCTAAGCAGCCGCCGGGATCAAGAATAGATTATTCGTCTTGCACATTGGCAAGAGCAACAAAATTTTGTGGTCAAAAAGATGCCATCAGCTTAATGATCAACTTAGGGAAATGGCCCTGATTGCTTTTGTTGAAGGATATGTTGATGAACATGATCACACGCCGCGAATTCCAGGCCACGGGTGCAAGCTTGCTGGCCCTTTTGCTCACCGACAATGCTGCCCGTGCAGCAGCCATTGGCAAGCTCGAAGACATTGCTGTTGCTGGCATGAATTGCAAATTGGCCCGGCCTGCGGGTGATGTCCATGGCGGCATCATTCTTATTCACGAATGGTGGGGCTTGAACGAACAGATGCAATCGGTGGCTGCTGCTTTGGCCGACGAAGGCTACCTGACCCTGGCCGTGGATCTTTTTGGTCGCGTGGCCACGAATGTGGATGAGGCCAAACAAAACACCCAATCTGTTGATGCCGCCAAGGCTGTTTCCCAACTACAGGCGGCCAAGGATATGCTCGCCAAAGAAACAGGCAAGATTGCCACCATGGGCTTTTGCTTTGGCGGCGGTTGGTCCCTGGATGCATCACTGGCCATGCCCGTGGATGCCACCATCATTTATTATGGACGCTGCAAAAAATCAGCCGCTGAACTGGCCAAGCTGAATGGCCCGGTTCTTGGTCATTTTGGCAATCTCGATAAGTTTATCAACACCGAAATGGTCGATGGTTTTGAAAAAGCCCTGGCCGAAGCCGGCAAAAAGGCAGAAATTTATCGTTATGATGCAGATCATGCCTTCGCCAACCCCACGACCGCCCGCTATGACGAAGGTGCCGCAAAACGCTCTTATGAGCTTAGCTTGGCTTTTTTGAAGGCCAATTTGCAGGCATAAATCTGTCAGCACATTGGGCAAAAATCAAAAAATCCCGGTGGGGTCAGCCCCGCCGGGATAATGGCGGAAACACCAAAAGCACGGCCAAGAGCGATAAGAAGACCAACAACAGGGCAGGCATGGCAGCATCGCCGTAATTTTCCAGCGAAGCCGATGTGAATGTGGCTATTGCCAATGTGTCAAAGCCAAAGGGGCGCAGCAAAAAGGTGGCCGGCAATTCTTTGAGCACATCCACCATCACCAAAATCATGGTGAGACCAGCAGGTCTGCGCAGGAGTGGCAGAACCACATGGGTGAGGCGCATCACCAAACCTGCCCCCATAAGCATCGCCCTTTCGTCATGGACCCGCAGGTTGCCAGCCATCACCTGACCCAATTGGCCAGAACCCAGGGTGGCAAAGCGAAAGGTCAGGGCCAACCAAAGCCCCAAAAGGCCCCCAACGACACCCCCTGTGACCTGGCTTAAGGCCAGCACCCCCATGGCCACAGAAGCAGCAGGAACAGCATAGCCGATCATGGCTGCCTGACCAAAGGCTGAGGCCCAACGGCCCTGACCGATGCGCCGCCATTCCACCAAGCCAGCAGATGCCAACACCGCCAACGCAACGGAAAGCGCGAGGACAAAAGAATTCAACACCCCAACAGGCAGAGAATATGACGGCTGCAATAGGAACAAGGTCAGCAGAGGCAGCAGGAATCCTGCCATGATGGGGATGGTCAACAACATGGCCAGACCCCAGCCCCGGACGCCGGTGACTTTTTTGGCGGTAAGACCACGCCCACGGTTGGAATCCCTAGCCTGGGCAAAACGTGAAACACGCTCCAGAAGAACAAAGGGCAGAACCAACAAAATGAGCAAACAGGAGAGCTTGAATGATGTGGGCAAGCTGCCCATGGCCGTCCAGGAATCGATAATGGCCCAAGTTAATGTCGGCACGGCATAAAGTGATGCCACGCCATAATCATTCAGAATTTCCATGGCCACCAATGACAGACCAACCAATATTGGTGTGCGCAGCATGGGCAGGGCCACAGACCAAAACAGCCGCCAGGGTACGCCAGTCATCAGCCTTGCTGCTTCGATGGCCTGGGCAGCCCGGGGCATCGACATGGCCACCAAACATGACAAATAGACATAAGGATAAAGGCCAAGACCTAGGATGAAGGACGCCCCGGTCTCATGGCGCAAATCCCATGGCCGCCAACGATCAAACAGAAAACCGTCCAAGGGAGCCAAAAACAGCCGGCCCTCGCCCAAGCTTTCGGTGAAGGTGAAGGCAAGCACATAAGATGGCACTGCCAGGGGCAAAATAAGAGCACGCGCCAACAACCAACGCCCCGGCATATCATAGGCGACCACCAACCAAGCGCTTGCCACGCCCAACAGGCCAGCCACCAAACAACCTCCGAGAATGAGGCTCAGGCTGCCGCGTGCATAACGGGCCAAAACATGGTCATAAATATGCACAAACACATCATCAAATGGTGTGCTGATGGCCATAACAAACAAAGCCATGAGGGGCAGCAGCAAAAGCCCACTTGTGATCAAGGCTGGCCATGTAAGGATTCGTGTCGAAATAACGGGCGACCTTCATGAGATTGATAATAAATCTCAAATAGACTTTTGCCCATGTTCCGGCAAGGGTACTTGACACAAACATATGCTTATATCTTTATATGGTTATGAACATGAATTTGGATATTTTGGTGGAAGGCCTTAAGGCTGCTGGCGACGTAACCCGCCTGCGCTTGCTATGTCTTTGCGGCATGGGAGACATGTCGGTGGGGGACTTGGTGGAAATACTTGGTCAATCCCAACCCTCGGTTTCACGGCATTTGAAAATTCTCCATGCTGCGGGCCTCTTGGAGCGCCGGCAAGATGGTGCTTTTGTCTTTTACCGCATCCCGCCTGCTGGCCTCGCCCAACAATTGGTGGGCCTCATGGACCATGAAAGCCCATCACTCAAGGCTGATCATGCTGGCTACATCAGACTGGAGCAGGCACGCCACGAGGCCATTGCCCAACATTTTGCCAACCATGCCAATGAATGGGACGAATTGCGCGGTTCCTATTTGTCAGCCGCCGAAGTCGATGAACTTTTGACCAAATTGGTGGTGGCACACCAGCCATCCCATGTGCTTGATATTGGCACGGGCACCGGCCATGTGCTGGGCATCACCGGCGCCAGTGCCCAACACATGGCTGGCGTGGATATCTCAAGGGATATGCTCTCTCTTGCCCGCCAACGTTTGGGCGCTAAGGCCATGGGGAAGGATTTGGATCTTCGCCGGGCCGACATGAACCAACTTCCCTTCGAAAATAATCAATTTGACCTGGCCAGCATGCATCTGGTCCTCCGCCATGCTGCCAATCCCGAGCGCGCATTGCGTGAAGCGGCAAGAATTCTCAAGCCCGGCGGTATTCTGGTGGTTCTTGATCTGGCGGCTGGCGCCATTGATGGCACCGATGATCAGCGCTCGGGCTTCCAGAAAGATGAAGTGCCCGGATTTTTCCAATCCGCGGGCCTTCACCACGACCATACCATGGAATTAACCCAAGGAAGCCTAAAAGGTTTCTGCTGGCAGGCTCGCAAGGCATGAATATTTCCTTCGAATTATTTCCCCCTGCAACATCCAATGGCATCGGTAAGGTGGTGGAAATTGCAAGGCAATTGGCGGATTTCCAGCCAGACATGATTTCAGTTACCTATGGCGCCGGTGGTTCAGGCCGCGAGCGTTCGTCACGATTGGTGGCCGAACTCAACAAACCAGGTTTTCCAGCCATCACCGCCCATATCACCCTGTCGGGACAATCCAAACAAGATGTGCTGCAGCAAATGGATGAATGGCAAGAACATGGCGTCAAAAGATTTGTCGCGCTGCGCGGTGACATGCCCGACATGGCCCGCCCCTTCAAACCCCATGGGGACGGATTTTCCTCATCATTGGACCTCATGGCTCATCTGGCATCCCATGGCGCCGAGGAAATCTATGGTGGCGCCTATCCTGAAGGCCACCCTGAATCCCCGAGCCAATCGGCTGAGTTGGATCATTTGAAGGCCAAGCAAGATGCTGGCGCCACCGCATTGATTACCCAGTATTTTTTTGAGGTTGATTGTTTTTTGCGCTTTCGGGACCGGGCCGAATCCCACGGCATCACGCTGCCCATCATCCCGGGCATCTTGCCGGTGGCAAATTTTGAAAAAGCCAAGGGCTTCTCCAAACGATGCGGGGCAAGCATTCCACAATTTGTTCATGACCGTTTTGCAGGGCTTCATAACAACCCCCATGAATCTGCGCTCATGGGCGCCAGCCTGACGGCGGAACTGGTGATGGAGCTTGCCGATGAGGGGGTTGAGCATTTCCATTTCTACACCCTCAACCGTGCGGACCTTTCTTTGACCGCCTGCCGCATGCTGGGGGTGCGCCCAACATGAACAAACAACAGCAACTCCAAAAGCTGATGGATGAGCGGATCCTTATCCTGGATGGTGCCATGGGCACCATGATTCAAGAGGCACGTCTGAGTGAAGAGGAATTCCGGGGCGAACTGCTGGCTGACCATGATGGGGACTTGAAAGGCAATAATGACCTTTTGGTTCTCACCAACCCCAAGCTGATTGAGGAAATTCACACGGCCTACATCGAGGCGGGGGCTGATATCATTGAAACCAATTCCTTCAACGCCACAAGAATTTCGCAGTCAGAATACCGCCTTGCCCATCTGGCAGACCAGATCAACGAACAGGCCGTATGTTTGGCACGCCAGGCTGCAGATAAGGCTGAGGAGCGCCTTGGCCGCAGCATTTTTGTTGCTGGCGCCATGGGGCCGACATCCAGGACGGCGTCTATTTCCCCCGACGTGAATGACCCCGGCAAAAGAAACGTGACCTTTGATGAATTGGCCGATGATTACCGCGATGCCGCCAGGGCTTTGGCGAGGGGCGGTGCCGATCTGTTTTTGGTGGAAACCGTCTTTGACACGCTCAATGCTAAGGCCGCCCTCTATGCCATCATGGAGGTCAATGACGAATTGCAAGAGCCTTTGCCTATCTTTGTATCCGGCACCATCACCGACATGTCTGGCCGCACCCTATCGGGCCAAACGGCCGAGGCCTTCTGGATCTCCATCGCCCATGCAAAACCCTTGGCGGTGGGCTTGAATTGCGCATTGGGACCAAAAGAGCTGCGTTCCTATGTGCATGAATTATCCCGTGCATCCGACAGTCATATCCTCACCTATCCTAATGCCGGCTTGCCCAATGAAATGGGTGGCTATGACGAAACGCCTGAGGATATGGCCGCCCATATCAGCGCTTGGGCACGTGACGGCCTGGTCAATATCGTGGGTGGCTGCTGTGGCACCACACCTGCCCATATCAAGGCCATGGCCAAATCTGTTGCGGGGATTAAGCCAAGACCCATTATTCCGGCGCCACCTGCTTTAAGGCTCTCTGGTCTGGAACCTTTTGAGGTGCGCGGATGAGCATTTCGCGTTTTATCAATATTGGCGAACGTACCAATGTGGCTGGGTCGGCAAAATTCAAAAAGCTGATCTTGGAAGGCGACTTCCCCACGGCCGTTGAAGTGGCCAGGCAACAGGTGGAAGCTGGGGCCCAAATGATTGATATCAACATGGATGACGCCATGCTTGATGCCGAACAGGCCATGGCCACCTATTTGAATTTGCTCGCCACCGAGCCGGATATTGCCCGGGTTCCTTTTGTGATCGATTCCTCCAAATGGAGCGTGATCGAGGCCGGGCTAAAAACCGTGCAGGGCAAGTCCGTGGTGAATTCCATTTCGCTGAAAGAGGGCGAGACGGCTTTTAAAGAACAGGCACGCATCCTGAGGCGTTTTGGGGCGGCCGCCGTGGTCATGGGCTTTGACGAAACCGGTCAAGCCGAGACTGCTGAGCACAAACATGACATCGCCGCCAGGGCTTATCACCTCTTGGTGGCCGATGGCTTTAACCCCGCAGACATTATTTTTGATCCCAATATCTTTGCCGTGGGCACAGGGATCGAAGACCATGACAATTACGCCGTGGATTTCTTGGAAGCCTGCCGGCTTATTAAGGCCAAGCTTCCCCATGCGCGGATTTCTGGGGGGGTCTCCAATGTGAGTTTTTCCTTTCGTGGAAACAACGCCGTGCGCGAGTCCATCCATGCTGTCTTTTTGTTCCATGCCATTAAGGCAGGCATGGACATGGCCATTGTTAATGCAGGTGCCATGCCCGTTTATGAGGATATCGACGCAGACCTGCGTGCCCGTATTGAAGACCTGCTGCTCAACCGCCGGGATGACGCCACAGAACGCATGCTCGAGGTTGCAGAAAAACATAAAGGTGGTGCATCGGCGGCCAAAAAGGCCGACCTCACATGGCGCAAACAAGACGTGGAAGGGCGCCTGACCCATGCGCTTGTCCATGGCCTTACCGACTTCATTGATGCAGATACCGAGGAGGCAAGACTTGCGGCAGATAAGCCCCTGGAGGTGATTGAAGGCCCTCTCATGAATGGCATGAATGTGGTTGGTGACCTTTTTGCCGAAGGCAAAATGTTCCTTCCCCAGGTCGTCAAATCTGCCCGGGTCATGAAGCAAGCCGTCGCCCATCTTCTGCCCTTCATTGAAGAAGAAAAACGTGACAGCGGAACATCCACGAGAAAAGGCCGTGTGCTGATGGCCACGGTGAAAGGCGATGTCCATGACATTGGCAAAAATATCGTTGGGGTGGTTCTTCAATGTAATGACTTTGAAGTCATTGACCTTGGCGTCATGGTGCCGGCAGCCAAAATCCTTGATGAAGCGCGCAAGCATGATGTTGACATGATTGGCTTGTCAGGCTTGATCACACCTTCTTTGGAGGAAATGACCCATATCGCCCGGGAAATGAAACGCGAAGGCTTTGACATCCCGCTTTTGATTGGCGGGGCCACCACGTCAAAAATTCACACCGCGGTAAAAATTGCCACCGAATATGATGGTGGTGTGGTGCATGTCACCGATGCAAGCCGGGCCGTGGGGGTTTGTGGCCAATTGGGTTCGGCACAACTTCGCCAAGATTACATTGCCAACATTGCGGCAGAATATGCCGACATGCGCGCCAAACGTGATGAGGGCGCCCAGCGTCAATTGGCTTCTTATGACGAGGCGCGCGACAACCGCCTGCAAATCGACTGGGACAAAAGCAAGATTAACCAACCAAACTTCACCGGTGTGCGCTGGTTTGACAAATATTCCTTGGATCGTTTGGCAGACCGCATTGACTGGACACCATTTTTTCGGACCTGGGAATTGCATGGCACCTACCCCAGCATTTTGTCTGACAAGCTTGTGGGGGAAGTAGCCCAAAGCCTCTTTGATGATGCCCAGAAGATGTTGGCACAGATTGTTGTTGAACAATGGTTTCAGCCATCGGGTGCCATTGGGTTTTTCCCAGCCCACAGCAATGGTGAAGACATTATCCTGAGCCACCCTGACACGGGCGAGAACCTCAGCATGATTCCTTGCCTGCGCCAACAAATGCAGCGCAAGCAGGACCGGCCCAACCTGTCACTGGCCGATTTCGTGGCGCCGGAAGGATATGGCGATCATGTTGGATGCTTTGCCGTCACCGCAGGCCCCCAAGTGGAGGTGCGGGCGCGCCGATTCCGGGAAGCTGGGGATGATTACCGGGCCATCATGACCCAAGCCCTAGGCGACCGCTTGGCAGAAGCCTTTGCTGAAGCCATGCATGAGGATGTGCGCAGAGAATATTGGGGTTATTCGGTTGATGAGGACTTAGATAATGAAGCGCTCATTGCCGAAAAATACCAGGGAATTCGGCCTGCACCTGGCTATCCAGCCTGCCCAGATCATGACGGCAAAACACTTATTTTTAGGCTGTTAAAAGCCCGGGAACGTTTGGGCATGGACCTTACTGAATCGCTTGCCATGACACCCGCATCATCGGTTGCCGGCTTTTATTTTGCCCATGAGCAGGCACGGTATTTCGGGGTGGGACGTATTGGTGAAGACCAAGTCAATTCCTATGCCGCCCGAACTGGGGAGCCTGTATCGATCATTGAGTCCCGTCTGCGTTCGGGGCTTGCCTATTCCAACAACCATCAACAATCCGCATAACCAACCCCAAGGAGTCACCCATGCAAGACCAACCAAATTATATGTTCACGTCGGAATCGGTCTCTGAGGGCCACCCCGACAAAATTGCCGACCAAATCTCTGATGCCGTGCTCGATCTTTATCTTTCTAAAGATCCTCTTGCCCGGGTGGCTTGCGAAACGCTGGTAACCACCAACCGAATTGTGCTTGCCGGCGAGGTGAAAACCCGTCCCGACGTGGTGATTAAAGCCGATGAGGTGGCCCATGCTGCCATCGGCGTTGCGGAAAAAATTGGTTATGACCAACTTGGTTTTTCCTTCCGCAACCTGGCACTCGACAACCACCTGCACCGGCAATCGGAAGATATCGCCCAGGGCGTTGACCGCGATGGCGCAGGCGACCAAGGCATCATGTTTGGCTTTGCCTGTGACGAAACCGAAGAATTGATGCCCGCTGCCATCCATTATTCCCACCGTCTGTTGGAAAGCCTTGCAGATGCCCGCCATCAAGGCCGCGCCTATTTGCTTGGCCCAGATGCAAAAAGCCAATTGACCCTAATTTTTGAAGATGGCCGGCCAATTGGCTGTGACACTGTTCTTGTGTCCCACCAACATAAGGCCGAAGCAACCCAGGATGAGGTGCGCGAAATCGTACGGGAACATGCCCTCAAGGTGCTGCCCGATGGCTGGATGTGCGAAGAGGACAAATTTTACATCAACCCCACGGGAAAGTTCGAAATCGGAGGCCCACATGGTGATGCTGGCCTCACCGGGCGTAAGATCATTGTGGACACCTATGGCGGTGCCGCATGTCATGGTGGTGGGGCTTTCTCCGGCAAAGACCCCACAAAAGTAGACCGCTCAGCCGCCTATGCCGCCCGTTATTTGGCCAAAAATGTTGTCGCAGCCGGCCTTGCCAAACGCTGCACCATTCAGCTTTCCTATGCCATTGGCGTGGCCAAGCCACTTTCCATCTTTGTGGATTTCCACGGCACTGGCTCGGTTGATCCGAGCAAGACAGGCCAGATTCTGATGGAGGTCATGGACCTTTCTCCAAAAGGCATCCGCGAAACCCTTGGCCTTAACAAACCAATTTATCAGCCAACCGCTGCCTATGGCCATTTTGGCCGCAAACCAACCCAAGATGGCGGGTTCTCCTGGGAACGGCTCGACCTGGTTGCGCAGCTCAAATCCTCATTTTGAATGAACCACCATCATGGCCTGGCGGCCCCGCCAGGCCACCCCCATGAGGTAGGGGCCCATGACCATGGATTGATAGCTGGCTTTTCCATCTGCCAAATCCTCCAAGGGCTCATATTCATGCAGATTGCCTGCCAGACCCGTGCCTTTAGCTTTCACCATCGCCTCACGGCGTACCCATTGGGCAAGGGCAGATGCCCGACGATCCTCTCCAGTCAAAAGGGCAAGGCTTGCTTGTTCGCCAGGCGACCAATAGCGGCCCACCAACTTATCAACCGGAAAGCTTCGGTCCAGCCTCTCCAAATCAATGCCAATTTGCCTATGGGTGGATAAGGCAATCACCTCCATCGCGTCGGTATGGGCAATGCTGAGGCCGATTTGCGTGGCCCCCAAAAATAATTGGGGGGCAGCCTGATCATGCCGGGCATAGCGCATGGGGCCCAATTCTGGGTAATATTGGGAAACAAGTGCTGCCAGCCTGGAGGTTCTATCTTCAGCCTTTGCTGCTGGCCCAGCAATAATGATATGGGGGAGGCTTTCCAAATGACAGATCCATTGGCTGCTAATAAGACGCCCACAAGAAGTGATGTGTTGGCAGCCTACAGCCTTATCCGCCCCCATGTCACCCTCACACCCCTGTTGGACCGGGTGAACATCAAGACCCAAGCAGGCACAAAATTATCCATCAAAGCCGAATCCCTTCAAGAAACAGGATCCTTCAAATTCCGCGGGGCCCTACATGCCTGCATGCTGGTGGCCAAGGAAGGTGCGCGTCATGTGTTGGCGTATTCCTCAGGCAACCATGCCCAAGGCATCGCACGGGCGGCCAAAATGCTGGGGATGGAAGCCACAATCATCATGCCCCATGACGCCCCAACGATCAAAATGGATCGCGTGCGCCGGGATGGTGCGGATATTTTTACCTATTTGCGCGGACAGGAATCGCGGGAAGAATTGGGCGAACGGCTTCAACAAGAAAAAGAGGCTTTTCTTATTAAACCCTATGATGATGCCCGGGTGATCGCTGGCCAGGGAAGCTTGGGTTTGGAGTTGCTTCAACAGCTTAACGAGCCCCATGATGTTATTGTCTGTTGCGGTGGTGGGGGGCTTTCCTCGGGCATTGCGCTCGCCTTTGATGGCGGGCCGCATCGGCTTTTTGTGGCCGAACCAGCTGGCTTTGATGATTGGGGGCGCTCACTTGATAAGGGCCAGCGTCTTTCCAATGACCGGGCAACAGGATCCATTTGCGATGCCATTTTAACCCCAACACCCGGCGAAATCACCTTCGACATCTTAAAATCGCGCCTTGCGGGCCATTTTGCAGCCGATGATCGGCAGGTCATGATGGCCATGAAATCTGCTTGGGAAGAGGCAAAAATCACCGCGGAACCGGGTGGTGCGGTGGCCCTGGCCGCGGCCTTGTTTCATTACCAGGGCGATCGCCCGGTTTGTGCGGTGGTCACCGGTGGAAATGCCGACCCACAAATTTTTGCCAAGGCCCTTGCACAAGACTACCCTTTTGGAACTGGCTAGTAATTCTGGCGCATAAGCCGCTGCTTTTGGCGGTCCCAATCACGTTGTTTATCGGCCTCACGCTTATCATGGGCCTTTTTGCCCCGGGCGATGCCCAACAAAAGTTTTGCCCGCCCACGTTGGTCAAAATATAATTTCAGGGGCACCAGCGTCATGCCCTCACGTTTGACCACGCCTTGAAGCTTGTCGATTTCCCGGCGGTGGACCAGCAATTTGCGTTTGCGCCGGGGCTCATGATTATAGCGGTTGCCCTGTTCATATTCGGGAATATGGGCATTGATCAGCCACATCTCGCCATTTTCTGGGCTGGCATAGCTTTCTTGAATATTGGCGCGGCCGGTACGTAGGCTTTTGACCTCAGTGCCCGTCAGCATCAACCCAGCCTCAATGGTATCCTCCACGATATATTCGTGGCGGGCCTTGCGGTTCTCCGCAACAACCTTGCCATGTTCATCATGCTTGGCCATCTGATTTAAATATTAGACCCCCGCATGGGCGAGGGCAGCATCAACACGCGCCGCCACTTCGTCGGTAACCGGCACCAAGGGCAGGCGCAACTCATTGCCCAACAGCCCCATGTTGGCCAGTGCATATTTGGCAGGCGCCGGGCTTGGATAGGCAAACATCGCTTCATGAAGCGGCATCAGTCGGTCTTGGAGGGTGAGCGCAGTGGCATAGTCACCCGACAGACAGGCCTCTTGAAATTGGGCACATAAAGCTGGGGCCACATTGGCGGTCACGGAGATGCAACCAAGCGAGCCCATGGCCATGGCGCCAAGGGCCGTGCCATCTTCCCCGCTTAGCTGCACGAAATCTTCCCCACATGCCAAACGTTGTTGGGCGACGCGCTCCAGATTGGCGGTTGCATCTTTCACGCCGACAATGTTGGAAATCTTAGAAAGACGCGCCATGGTTGCAACAGACATGTCCACCACCGAGCGGCCCGGAATGTTGTAAATATAAATGGGCAGGCTCGTGGCCTCGGCCACGGCCTTAAAATGGGCATGCAGACCTTCTTGGCTTGGCTTGTTGTAATAGGGCGTCACGACCAGGGCAGCATCTGCCCCCACTGATTCGGCATGGCGGACGAAGCGAATGGCCTCGGCTGTGGCATTGGATCCAGCCCCCGCCATCACCGGAATACGGCCTGCGGCCACGGCCACGGTGACCGCGACAACTTTTTCATGTTCCTCATGGGTTAACGTGGGCGACTCGCCTGTGGTACCTACTGGCACAAGGCCGTGGGTCCCTTGCGCGACATGCCAATCCACGAGCTTTTCGAGTGCAGCATAATCAACTTCACCATCTGCCAATGGTGTGACGAGGGCCACAATGGAACCGCGAAAGCTTTTCTCAGACATGAACCGCCTCTTGCATGAAGAATTGTTGACACTGAATGTTCCCCACCACTCTATTGATGGTTGGGTTCATCGGCAAGCAGGCTGGTTGGCCATGCTGTTGATTGCCACCTGCATGACCCTTTCCACAGCCCAAGCTGCACCTCCTGCATGCAGCCAAACCAACGCCGCCAAGCCCGGCGAACGCATTGCAGCGCTTCATCTATGCGCGGCCCGAGGCAATGCCGCTGAAGCTGTTGATGCCTGGCGCCAATTAAAAAGACAATTCCCTGAATACCCACGTATGCTTGATATCGAGGAGGCAATTGAAGACAAGCTTCCAGGACAGGCGAGCAACCAAGAAATCATTGGCATATTTTCCAGGCATCATCCCCGCCTTCCCTCATCCTTGGAACTCATCACCAACGCCCTGATCACCAGCAATAATGATCGTGCTGCGGCGATCGCCCGCACCTTTTTGCGCGAGGGCCATGCCATCGATCTTGGCCGGTTTGACCAAATAGCCCAAAGATCTGGCGCCACCATCCATGCCGAAGATTATCTCGCCCGGTTCCGTGTCTTGGCCAACAAACAGCGTTATGATGAAGCACGGGCTGTTTCCAAACGGCTTGCAGCATCCTGCCAAAATGATGCCCTTGCCTATCTGCAATGTCGTGCAGGTAAGGGGAGCTGCAACCCCGATGGCCGCCAATGCCTTGCCGCTGACTTTGCCATACGGGAAGCGTATTTGATCGACAAAACTGGCGACATGGCCAATTTGGCCCGCTTTGTGAAAAAGCATATATCGTTAGCCCCGGGCATGTGGTCCAGCCAACATAAAAGCTTGCCATTCATCGTGGCCCGGGGCCTGATTGAAGGCAAACAAACAAAAGCAGCTGTGGATTTCACGGCGCCAGCTGCCAAATTTGGCCATGATGATGCCGAAGCGATCTGGTTGCATGGCTATGCCCTTTTGCGCTTGGCCAATGAGCCCTTGGAAGCGGCAAAAATATTTCAAAAATTTGCAAGCTCAGTATCCTCACCGATTTCCGTGGCTCGGGGCCTCTATTGGATGGGCGAGGCCTTGGATGTGGGTGGGGATAAGAATGGCGCTCAGCTTGCTTGGACTGAAGGCTCGTCCCATTGGTCCACCTTTTATGGCCAGGAATCTGGCCGCAAGCTTGGGCTTAAAGAACTCCCGGTGACCAAGGTAAGCCAGCCGGGCAATCCGGAAGGCGCCATGCGTGATTACATCGAGGCAGTGCATGCACTTATCGATATTTATGACGAAAAAGGCCTTGCTTTCCGGGTGATTTCTGATTTGGCAAGAATTGCGGGGCCCAAGGATCTTTACGCCCTGGCTGATGCTGGCGAAAAAGCTGGGGGAATATTCTTTAGGGTCCTAACCGGCCGGAGGCTGGCCTTCTACAATAAGGTGGAACGGGAATTGGCTTTCCCCATGCCCCCCTTGCCCAAGACCGGCACCCTACCGACCCACCTAACCTATGGCATCATCCGTCAGGAAAGCGCCTTCAAGCAGGACGCGGTATCCCGGGCCAACGCCATTGGCTTGATGCAAATCATTCCAGCCACCGGCAAAAGATTTGGTGCACGCAAGAAAGAATTATATGACCCCGTGCGTTCTATCGAGACCGGCACCAAGATCATGAACAAATTGCTGGGAGATTATGATGGCAATTTGGTCTTTGCCATGGGTGGTTATAATGCGGGCCCTGGCAATGTGAACAAATGGATCAAGCGTTTTGGTCTCGGCAACAGGGAATGGATGGCCGATTGGATTGAAATGATCCCATTTTCTGAGACCAGGGGTTATGTCCAACGCATCCCATCAGGCACCAGAATTTACAAAGGCTATGACCGCAATGTGGTGGTCTTGGACAAAATAGACGACCTTGCCCAATAAATTTATTTGCCCATTTGCATGGTCAGAAATTCCCGAATGATGTTTTGTTGTTCCTGTGTGTCGAGATACGGGGCATGCCCCCGACCCTCAATTCGCGCATAGTTCATGGATGGCTGCATGGCACGCATCTCAGCCACATGGCTGTCGGTAACCAAGCCCGACAATGCCCCATGAATAAGCAACATGGGCACCGAAATGCCCGCAAATTTGTCAAGCAAATCGAAATCGCCAACATATTTTTGCGCCCCCAAAAGCACCCTCGGGTCATGTTGAAAGGTGAAACGCCCATCA